>JBJTNS010000274.1:0-7443 GCA_046074245.1 Chitinophagaceae bacterium
ATCAATCCAAATGGCAGTACCAAAGTATTAGATACTCTATTTAATACCAATGCCGGCGAGTTCAAAGACAAGCCTGGTGTAGATGCCAGAAATGTCAATGTGGCCTATTATATGGTTGGCTATAATATATGCGGCAAACCATACGACGCAGGTGTCAGAATCAATACCACAAAAGAATTTAATACGCCAATAGATTCTACTTACTTAACCTATGCCACAGTAGTGGATAACAAAGCGGTGCAAGTGAATTGGTTCCCCAGTAAAGAAGACGATTTTGAAAGTTATGATGTCTATAGAGCCGATAATATCAATGGCGTATCGATAGGTTACAGACGGATTAAAACGATATACGGATTAAATGACACCAGTTTTACCGATTACAATGTTAATGTTGCTGCTAAAAGCTATTGCTACAAAATTGGCATTAACGATAAATGTGGTCATATCAGTGTGCCAAGTAATGATGCCTGTAATATTGTTCGGACTGGGAAGGTGGGGCATTTGTATTTTGATCTCGACGGGATGCCTTACCGTGAATGGGTTGGTGGTGTTAAGAATTATGAATTAATAAGAAGGGTAGATACAGGGATTTTGCGGTCGCTGGTAAATACCAATTTAATGAGAACATACAGAGATGATGATCTCGATTTGTGGTGGGGCGCCTATTATTATGCTGTGCGGGCACACGAGGGTCTGAATGACAGCATGCAAGGGTATAACGCACAGAGTTACTCTAACGAAATACGACTGATTCAGCCTCCAATGGTGTTTGTTCCCAATGCCTTCTCGCCTAACGACGATTATACCAATGATGTATGGGGTGTTTCACATGCCTTTGTGAAAGAATTCAGAATGCAGGTGTATAACCGATGGGGAGAAAAGGTCTGGGACAATGATTTTAAAGGTAATCAGTGGGATGGCTCAACAAGAGGGAAGGGTGCCCAAAATGATGTGTTTATATGGATAGTGACTTACAAAGGCTGGGATGGTAAATTCTACACCCAGAAAGGCACTGTTACAGTGATGCAATAGACGTTATGGCATTAAAAAAGAATACGAAAACGCATAGTTTAAATTTTCAGAGGATGAAGATACTTTAGTATCCTCTCGTGATAAATTGGAATTACGTTTCTTCGAAATACTTAACTCCTGCATCTCTGTACTTACTTTTCCCTCTCTCCAGTAGCCTTTATCAAAAATATAAATGTGGTATTTAAAGTAATTTTTCTGCTGACCCATTTCGATGTTGCTTACTCTGAAAAACTTGATGCCTATAACATTGTCAAATTGGATAAATTCAGATTCATTGTTTAGCATGAACTCTCGGGTTTGATAAAAAATGTAATCTTTGCCATTAATCTTTGCTGTTTCCATCTTGAAAACCACTTTAATCGGGCCAGTATAATTTGGTTTGTTGTAATTGTTATTTAGTAGAAAGACAAAAGTGTCCCGTTGAAAAGTATCTGATGGGTTTGGACCGAAAAATGTACCTGGATGCGGACTTACAATCAGTTTTTCTTTACGAGAGCCACAAGCAGAAAAAATGAGACAAATTAATAAGGTAGTAACTACTGCAGAAGTTTTCATTAAGATAATTTTTAAGCAAATGTAAAAATAATATCTGGAAGATGCATCAAATAGAATGATTACTTCTAACAGTTGAAGGATTTAAAAAAAATGGACTAATATTGCAGATATAACATTATGAAAAAATATCTACTATTAACAGGCATTTTCTTAGCATTCAATTTGCAGGCACAAATGCTCTACAAACTGACAAGTTCAAACGGAACATATGTTCCATTAAATGGGGGAACAGATGTTTCGGTAGCTGCGTGGGACTCATCACACGAGGTTATACTGCCTTTTTCTTTCAAGTTTTTTGACAAAGGGTTCAACAGTGTATTAATAAGCAGTGATGGTGTCTATTTTACAGATACCGGCATGGATTATATCTATTACAGCAATGATGATTTAATGCCACAGGATATGGATTACACCAAATCTAAAATCAAGTTTGATGTGCAGGGAGATATCGGGGATAGAATTTTGGTGGCAGAGTATAATAATATAAGAGAGTTCAATCAGGCGGATACTTCTAAAGACTTTCTGATTAATATGCAAATCTGGTTATACGAAAAAGCCAATAAAATAGAATTTCATTTTGGTCCCAGTACCATAACAGACCCACAGTACAAAGAATTTTACATGGGTTTAACAGATACGGATGGCGAGCCATTTTATGGTGTAGACAGTGTTTCAGGAAAACTGGATTTAGTAGATGCTAATGATCCCGGATTTTACGGTTTAAGTGTTTTTCCTGCCAATGGACAGGTTTATACTTTCTCACCCATTAATGGATCAAGCATCAGAAACATTGATAAACCATACCATTTCGCTGTCAATCAAAAAGGATTTACTGTGCGTTGTAACGATGCCTTTGAAATGGACATAATGGACGCCAGTGGTAGAAAAGTGAAGATTTGTCAATACAGTGAAACCAGACAGCTGCAGAACTATCAACCCGACTTAGGAGCAGGAGTTTATTTTATCAATATCAGAATAGGGAATAAGAATTTTACAGAAAAAATACTACTGTATTAGTTGTTGAACATTGCATTTTTTGAAACATATATATAAAGTCATAAGCATTTACCTGTCAGCTCATTGTAAAATTTGAGTAGAACAATTCTAAATTAAAATAATTGTTAATAAATACTTTTTACATTGCATAATATCTCAATATATTTGCGGACTAATTAGTATTGTCATTTTTCAGTCATAAACACATGGTTAAACACCTAACAAAAAGAAATTTGAAAGTAAGAGCGATTGCTTTTACGATTGTCACCTTACTCAATCTCTCAATCTTCTCCTTAAATGGTTTAGCGCAAGAGACTAAACTTTCAGCTCAGGCCGCAGAAGGAGAGAAACTTTTCAAAGCCAATTGTACCTCATGTCACGAGATGCAGAACAAAGCCACTGGTCCGGCTCTTTCTGGTGTTCACACCAGAAGATCTGAAGAGTGGTTATTGAAATGGATCAGAAACAACGAGGCTTTAAGAGCTAGTGGTGATAAAGATGCGATTGCCATCTTCAATGAGTACAACAAAGTTGTGATGAACAATTTTGAATCACTTTCTGAAGATCAGGTGAAATCTATCATTACCTATTTCAAAGAATGGACTCCTCCTGTAAAGAAGAAAGTAGAGGGTGATCCTAACGCTCCAGCTAAAACCAGTTTCTACAGCGAAACTACTTTATACATATTAGGTTTCTTAATCGTTATCCTGATGTTGTTCTGTACATTCTGCGCAGAACTAAGAACTCTCTGAAGAAGTCTTATCAGGAAATGACTGGCGAAGCAGATGAAGTTGCTGCTCCGAACGAAAAAGTAGAAGCGCTTAAAAAACGCATCAACCCAACCATTTTCAAAATGGCCATAGGTATGGTAGTTATCCTGGCTTTAGCATCTTATGGATTCTACTTTGGTGTCACTGAAGTAGCGGTTCAGCAAGGTTATGCGCCAGAGCAACCAATCAAATACTCGCACAAATTACACGCTGGAGATCTTCAGATTGATTGTAAATACTGTCACTCCACTGCAGAGAAATCTAAGCAGGCAAGTGTACCAAGTGTGAATACCTGTATGAACTGTCACAAAGCTGTTCAGCTGAGAGACAAATACGAAGGTGAGATTTCTCCTGAAATTAAAAAGATTTATGCAGCAATGGACTACGATGCTGAAAATCAGAAATACGGTGACAATCCAAAACCAATCAAATGGATCAGAATCCACAACTTACCTGACCACGCATTCTTTAACCACAGTATGCACGTAAAAGGTGCAGGTGTAACATGTCAGACTTGTCACGGTCCGATTCAGGAGATGGAAGTGGTACAGCAATACTCAACTTTACAGATGGGCTGGTGTATCAACTGTCACAGAGAAAGAAAAATTGACGTAGAAAACAATCCATACTACGAAAAATTACACGAAAAAATCAAAGCTGAAAAGAACAATAAAAACTCTGAGTACGGCAAATACTTTACTAAAGACGGAAAAATCAACATTACACCTGCTCAAAACGGCGGTCTGGAATGTTCAAAATGTCACTATTAATCTCACAATTACTATATAAAGGCTAATTTATAACAATGGCAAAAAAACAATTATACTGGAAAGGCGAAGACGAATTATTGAGAACCAAAGAATTTTTGGCTTCCCAAAAGAATGAATTCAACGAAGCATTGCCTTTAGATGAAGTGTTCAGTGAAAACAATCTTGGTTTGAGTGCAAACAGAAGAGATTTCCTGAAATTCTTCGGTTTCAGCGTTGCAGCAGTATCGCTCGCAGCCTGTAACTCTACTTCTGTAAGAAACGTTGTGCCTTACTTGGTTAAACCTGAAGAAATTACTCCTGGGGTTGCCAACTACTACAACTCAACTTGCGGCGCCTGCTCAACAGGTTGCGGTATCACTATAAAAACCAGAGAAGGTCGTCCGATTAAAGTGGATGGTAACGCTCTTTCACCAGTTTCTGGTGGAGGTTTATGTACCACTGGTCAGGCTTCTATCCTGGGTCTTTACGATACAGAACGTTTAGATGGTCCGAAAAAAGTATCTAATGGTACTAAATCAAACATTGATTGGGCAACTCTTGATACCGAAGTTAGCAGCCAGCTGAATGCTATTCAGACTGCAGGTGGTAAAATTGCTATCGTTTCAGGTACCGTTCACAGTCCTTCTACTCTGGCCGTTATCAACGACTTCAAAACTAAATATACCAATACTACTCACATCACCTACGATGCAATGAGTTATAGTGGTATCCTGATGGCTAACCGCGATGCCTTTGGTAAACAGGTTATTCCTTCATACAACTTTGCTAAATCTAATGTGGTTGTAAGCTTCGGTGCCGATTTCTTAGGTACCTGGATTTCTCCTGTAGAATTTACTAAAGCATGGGCTGACAGAAGAAAGGTAGATGGTATCTCTGCAGATGCTAAAGTACTTAAAACCATTATCTTCGAAAGTAACCTGTCTCTAACCGGTACTAATGCCGATTACAGATTCCCAATGAAATCTTCTCAGGAAGCAGTTTACGTAACTTCACTTTATAATGCTATCGCTAAATTAGCTGGTCAGCCTGGTATTCAGATTGCTCAGTCTGGTGAATTAGCTGGTGATGCTATCAAACAAACAGCGTCTGCTCTATGGAAAGAAAAAGGTAACTCTATGGTTATCTCTGGTTCTAACGATCCTAAAATTCAACTAGTCATCAATGGTATCAACCTTTTATTAGGTAACTATGGTACTACCATCGATCTGGATAATCACTCTAACCAGTACAAAGGTATTGACACCGACATGGTGAACTTTGCTAACGACTTAAAGAATGGTGCCTACGCAGCTGTATTGTTCTACAATACAAATCCGGTATACTCTTCTCCAGCTTCAGCTGATATTGCTGCTGGTCTGAAGAAAACAAAATTATCAGTGTCTTTTGCAGGTACTGCAGACGAAACTGCTTTATTGTGTCAGTACATCGCTCCGGATAATCACTATCTGGAATCATGGAATGACGCTGAACCAAAAGCTGGTTTATTCCAGTTAACTCAGCCAACAATCTCTCCGGTGTTCATGACGCGTCAGGCACAGGAATCATTGTTGACATGGGCAGGTTTAGCCACTAAAGTTTCTGATCCTTTCGCTAATAAAGGTATCTATAACCAAAAATTATCTGCATCAGTTTACTACCTTTACATTAAGTCTAAATGGGCTGCAATGGGTGTAAACAGCGACGATGCATTCAATAAAGCTTTACATGACGGTGTTTATACCACAGCATCTAAAGCAGCAATGGTTCCAGCTATGGCTGTTAGCTTAAACGCTATTGTTTCTGATCTTCAGTCTACAATCGGCAATTCAACAGGTATCGATCTGGTATTGTACCAAAGCGTATCTGTAAAAGATGGTAGCTTAAGCAATAACCCATGGATTCAGGAAACCCCAGATCCTATGAGTAAAGTTACCTGGGATAACTACGTATCATTACCGAAAGCTCTTGCTGAAAAAGAAGGTATTAAAAATGGCGATTTAATCAATATCAGTTACGATAAAGTATCTCTGAATGGTATGCCTGTATTCGTACAACCTGGTCAGTCTAACGGCACCGTTGGTCTTGCAGTTGGTTACGGAAGAATGGGTAAAACAGGCGAGAAAGACCTTTTCGAATCAATTGGTAAAAACGCTTATCCTTTCCTGAAAGTTCAGAACGGTACATACAATACAGTCGTAAATGGTGTTAAAATCACTAAAATCGACGGTAACTACGAACTGGCTCAAACTCAAACTCACCACTCAATTGAAGGTAGAGATTTAGTAAGAGAAACTACTCTGGAGGATATCAAAAAGAATCCAAAAGCTGGTAACGATAAAGCTACACCACATCTTTACACCTTATGGGAAACTAAAGCCTATAAAAAAGACGGTGCACCAAATCACCACTGGGCTATGGCAATCGACCTGAACTCATGTACTGGTTGCAGCGCTTGTGTGGTAAGTTGCAGTATCGAAAACAACGTTCCGGTAGTAGGTAGAGCAGAGGTAAGAAGAAGAAGAGAAATGCACTGGATGAGAATCGACAGATATTTCACTTTCGAAAACAGAAAAATGGTAGATTACACCAACGATCTGTTCTTGTCTCGCGACTATGAAGGAAAGAATGTAACTAAAGAAAAAGGTTTAGAAGCTTTGGATAACCGTGAAGCACAAGCCAAAGGAGAATACATCCACTGGGAAAATGTGAAAGTTGTACATCAGCCAATGATGTGTCAGCATTGCGGTCAGGCACCTTGCGAAACTGTTTGTCCTGTTCTTGCAACAACTCATAGTTCTGAAGGTTTAAATCAAATGACTTACAACCGTTGTATCGGTACTAAATATTGCGCTAACAACTGCCCTTATAAAGTAAGAAGATTCAACTGGTTCAGATACAACGACAACGATAAATTCGACTTCCATTTCAACAACGATTTAGGTAAAATGGTGATCAATCCTGATGTTACTGTGAGAACAAGAGGGGTGATGGAAAAATGTTCTATGTGTGTTCAAAACATTCAGGGAGCAAAAACCAAAGCTAAACGTGAGAAACGTAAGCTGACTGATGGTGAGGTTAAAACTGCTTGTCAAAGAGCATGTCCAGCTGGCGCTATCGTGTTCGGTGACGTAAACGATCCAAATAGTGAAGTACACAAACTGTTCAAGAACGAACGTTCTTACCGTGTACTTGAAGAATTAAACACCCAGACTGCCGTTAAATACATGGTGAAAGTAAGGGATATTGAAAACGCAAAAGCATAATTACCTAAAATAACAAATCAAAAATGATTCACGATTCAGTCATAAGACCACAGTTGGTAACAGGCGATAAAACTCTGC
>JBJTNS010000275.1:0-5611 GCA_046074245.1 Chitinophagaceae bacterium
GTCGCGGCTAAAAACTTTAAAGTTATCAGAAGTAGTAGATGTGATTGACGGAGATGCTATTTATACCAGATGCGGACTGGGTTTAACATCCTGTTCGCCCGATAATCCTTGTCCCTTGCACAGCCATTTTAAAGCCATTCGAAGTGATTTAAAAGAGATGCTGGAGACAACAGGAATTGAGAATCTTTCGCGAGATCTCATGAGTGGAAAAGCAAGTTTGAAATCCCTGAAATAGTTGGCGTTGCCAATCCTGTTTCAGATAAATTATAATTCCAGTGAAACAGGTAATTATTACCTTAACATCGATAGTTTTTTTGGTGTCTTGTCATAAAGAAACACCTGAAGCATTGTCGTTGTTTGATTTGAATGCGAATATGGCTGCAGAGGGCGGGATTAGCAGTTACTATTTTTTACACCATACACAAATTTAAAAACCATAACAACACATGAGACACATCAGCGTTTACAACAAATACTGGCACTACCTTCAGCATTATACAAGTGTGAAGAAAGTGCGCAACATGGCATTAAACGTTTACGAGTATCGCAAAAAAAGGGAAGTATTAAAGAGTAAACCATTTAAGATTACTATAGATCCGGGAAGTTTCTGTAATCTGAGATGTCCCGGTTGTCATACTGGTATCAAGCATCCTGAAATGTTACAGGCTTCGTTTATGAAACTGGATAACTATAAAGTATTGTTTGACAAAGTGAGTGATTATGCAATCAGTGTGGCCTTGTATAACTGGGGTGAACCATTTTTAAACAAGCAGATATTTGACATGATCGATTACACACGAAGTAAGGGTGCAGGCACGACATTGCATTCGAATTTTAATGTGTTTAACGAAAGCATGGCAGAGAATGCGGTGCGTTCGGGACTAACACATATCTACATGTCGATTGATGGGAGTACTCAGGAGAATTACACCAAATACAGGGTGCGGGGTGATTTGAATAACGTGCTGGAGCATTTGAAAATTTTAATAGAAACGAAGAAAAGACTCAGGAGTGCTTTCCCCATTATCACCTGGAAGTTTTTAGAGTTTGAACACAATAAACACGAACTTGAAGATGCCAGAGCATTGGCAAAACAATATGGCGTTGATGCATTTGAAGCATTTAAAGCCTGGCCAAAATTGATGGATATAAAAGAAGAAGCCCTTTTGTATAAAAGTCGCCCTCAAACCCCGCTACTCGATCCGTGCAAGAGCTTATGGTCGAGTTTGTATGTGAATCCAGAAGGTTTGGTATTGCCTTGTTCTCTGTCTTTCAGGCAAGACGAAGTTTTTGGGAATTTAATGAGCGATGATTTAGATGGAATCATTAATAATAAAAAGTTTACTGCAGCCAGAGCGATGTTCAATGGTAAGTTAGATGCAGAAACAATTCCGGAGCCATGCCGTTCTTGTAAATATTTTATTCATCAGCAATGTCAGGCGCGTAACTGATGCTGTTTGAAACATGCCAGCAGACCTGCCAGCGATACAAGCATCCACAAAGAAACAGCCAGTAAAATATGGTTCATGTAAGGCACTAAAGTGTAGCTGAGAGAAGCGATGCCCTGAGCACCAAGTGCAATTTCGTTGAGGTAAACACCGGCGGCAAAGCACATAAAAAATAGTTTCAGAGACAGGCCGGTTTCAGAGAAGATAAAGCCCATGATATAGGTGAGTAAAAAGACAGAGATAATACCCAATAATACCAGGTGCAGATAGGCAATAACAATGGGTCTGAATCCGAATGCCAGGGTACTTACTTCTGGAATAGTGGAGCCAAGCTGAAGCAGGAGTTTTGAAGAATAGGCAATGGCGATTAATATCAAAATAAATTTAATATAAGTCGGAAGTAAAGTAACAGGTTGTTTGAAGGCACGATAGACACTGCTGAATAATTTTTGCCATGCCAGCAACTGAAGAATAGCAGCGGCAATGACGATGACATGAAGCCATAGCGGAAGTTTGAGCCATAAAACAGATAGAAGGTAGGCAGGAAATACCGAAAAAATGTATAGTTTAAAAATAGTTTCAGAGATGGTAAACTTGGGGATGAGTTTAATACAGGCGGCGATTAATAAGCCGATACAGGCGAACATAAACCAGCCATTGTACTGAAAGTGCAGGAAGAAATATACCGAAGATAAATAGAGATTTTAAGTAATGCTTTTATTGATCATCATGTATGCAAGCACATAAGTGCCAATACTTGAAATCGCATTTAAAATCAGTGCCCATCTGAACCATTTGATGGATGGGATGTGGAGTAGGTTTTTGCTTGCTTTGAAATAGTAAAACAGGAAAGCATAGGAGCAGAAGGTATTGATTTGCGAGAGTGCAATAGAGACAGCCCCATATCCCTGAATAGAGAAGGCGATGAGCATCCCCCAGGCAGAGCAGGCATTGATGAGAAAAAGTCTGTTAAAAGTTTTGAGGTATTGGTTGTTGCTTACCGATTGCAGATGCCAGTAAATAAGGATATAAAGAGTCTGAGAGATCCAGGCAGCAAAGGCGAAGTGTGAGTGTGCATGTTGCAGATTTTTCTGGTCGAAGAAAGGAAATTCAAATCCGATTTTATAGCGCATGACGACACCAAAAAGTGCAACAATGAGAAGATTAAAAATCGAGAATCGCAGCCAGAATTTTATGTTTAACATCTCAGAAATAAATTTTGTGTTTGTCGATTGAAAGCAAGCCCTCTTTGCCCATTTTATTGATGGTTCGTATAGTAGTCTCTACTCTTAGTCCGGTAAAATTTGCAATTTCCTGGCGGGTAAACGGAATAAAAACCCGTGCGATGGGATTGCCCATTTTTTTCTTATAAGATTTAAGGAAACCCAGGATACGGGTTGCAGGGGTATTGCTCATGGTTTCTTTGAGCGTTATTGCTCTATCCCACGCTCTTTGTGCCAGCAGTTTGGTAAACTGAAAATGCAGATTCGGGTATTCGTGGAGGATGCGAATAAAATTATCTCTGGGGATGGTAAGGATCACAGAGTCGAGCACACATTCGGCGTGAGCAGGGTATACCTCGTTAATGATCACAGGAGGTTCTCCGAAACTTTCAGAAGCCATAAACATCCCCAGCGTAAATTCTTTGCCTGCAGAATCGTTGATGTTAAACATGCGCACACCACCCTCTACCACCTGGTGGAAGAAGCGGGCTTCCTGACCCTCTTCGAATACCATTTCATGTTTCTTGTATTTTTTGTATTTGCCACCCCAGGCCATTAAAATGTCTTTGTCTATATTCATAAGTTTAGCTGATTAAGAAAGTTTTTCCGTTTTCGAATGGCATGGCCATTTCTGAAATTTTTTTGTTTTTAAAAATGCGCTCAGTGATATCGCGCGCCTCTTTGTATTCTGCGTGCACAGGGCAGGGGTGCGATTCAGAACATTGTTCCAGTCCGAGGCCACAGCGACTAAACACCAGCGGCCCGTCGATAGCATATACCACGTTGATGATAGGTGCCTGGTACTGCGTTTTGTCGAGGTAGAACCCTCCCGATGGTCCCTTACTGCTTTTGATGACGCCCTGTTTTACCAGTGTTTGCAGTAGTTTGCCGATGGTGTGTTCGTTTTCTCCGACATGTGAGGCAATCACTTTGATGGTGGCATTCTCTTCGTTGTTGAATTTAGAGGCCAGAAAAATGACAGATTTAATAGCAGCTTTGCAGGTGTTACTGAGATTCATGAAATTAGTTTTTAGACAAAAGTGAAGATTATTTTTATAATATCCAACAGAATATAAATGGTTTAATTTTGATGGATAAGGAGACTTTGTTTTTCGAGTTCGATGGCTTTAGGAAAGAGAATATTGTTCTCCAGATGGATATGAGTCATCAGATCATCTTTAAATTTACTGAACATATCACAGAAAATATGAAACTGCATATTGTTTTTGATTTCGGGAGGTATGTTTGGAATTAAACTGTTCATTTCAGCGATGATATCATCAGAAGATTCATGTTCTATCATCATCATATTAATTGGTGTGTTAACCGAGTCAAAGAATTTCTGAGCAGGAGCGTCGTTTTCTTCAACTTGTTTCTGGAGTTGGAGGATGTATGGGAACAGGATAATTTCCTCTTTATTGATATGTGCCAGAAGTTCGTGACTAAGGATCTGACAGAGACGGGAGATTTCAGACAGTGTATCGTTTTTGAATTCTGAGTTCAGGAACTGGCAGATACTAACGAGTTCTGGCAGATGGGTTTTAACATAGACATGGTGACTGTGTTTGATGAATTGAATCAGGAGAGTTAGCGACCATGAATTATAATCTGGGGAATCGCTTTTTTTTGTTGCTGCAGCATCGAGTTCATTTCTGAGAACTTGCAGATTGATATTATTGCTGTTGCAGGCTTCTTCGAGAGATTGTTTACCATGGCAACTGAAGTTAAGACCAAATTTTTTAAAGACTTCAGCTTTTCTGAAATCGGCGGCAGACAGACTAGCCAGCGTTTCGGCGTTTGGTTTATCGAGGTTTTTGGTAATTTCTACCAGCCAGGTTTGCGGACCATTTTCGAGGTATGTCCATTTAAAGCACTGACCTCTTTCGGCAAGCAACTGGTAGTACAGCGGTTTTGGGTCGTGGTCGTTATGGATAATAAATCCGTTGCCATCATCCAGTTGGTCGAAGTATTGAAAGATGGTAGGGTGTTTAAGTTTCGGTTCTATGGTAGTAACATCGAGTGTAAATTTTTGGGTAGTCATTTTATGTAAATTGTATGCCACAAAATTGGGTTGATTCTCTCAATAAAGCAAACAAGTACTCGAATACTTTATATGACGTTCCTCAGTAATTTATGATTGTGTTAGAAAATCGTTCGATGCTTGCGCTTTGTGTGTATGAGTATTTGTTCAGGCGGGCCTGCCCGAATGAATTTGTTCAGGCGGGCCTGTCCGAATGAACCCGTCCAGGCGGAGATTAAGGGGATTGAACCAGGATTACGGGGATTATAGAATCTGAACTATGTTCAGATTGGATTAAGAGGATTAAACTTCTCGAATATAATATGATTAATTAATTCAATGGATGATTCTTTTAGCCCCTACCGAATAAATCAGTAGGACGAAGCCCGTAGGTGGTGACCTAAAGCAATGTAAGGGTGCAAACATTTTACATCATTGAAAACAAAACATCTCACATCAGCGATGTTCGGTAATCATCCAATGCAAGAAGAAGATTTTCCAGGTCGGTCCCAGCGGTGCCGACATAAGGTTGCGAAAAGATTCTCTCATATTCAAAACAATATATTTCCCAAAACACCAAAGAGACACAAAACATCTCACATCAGCGATGTTCTGTAATCTTAATTGAAAACGAGAAAAAAAGAATCGCAGTAACCGTAGGGCTCGCAGCCCACGGGATATAAGAGCTCGGTAACCGTAGGGTCCGCGGTTCCTGAGCCACGTCGAAGGGCAGCCCACGGGACGTTCCGTAGGGACTGGCTATCCAGGCATCGCTGAGGCCTGGCTGATTAGTCTTCCACGTCCTAAAATGCCTTATATAGCATCGCTGATGCGAAAAGATTCTCCAATATTCAAGCTGTAAAGACGCACCTCATTCTATAATGAGTGTCATCATCAAACGGAGGTGATTACGATCATGT
>JBJTNS010000276.1:0-13298 GCA_046074245.1 Chitinophagaceae bacterium
TCGAAATCAGTGCTGTTCTTTAACTGCCTGTATAAATCATATCGTATGCTGGCACTGCCCCAGCCAAGATACGGAGTAAAATTCATGCTCACACTGTAAGCATCTGTCTTTGTTCCATTCAATAAAATACTGGTATGAACCTCTGTGTAAATTTCTTTACCACATAAATCGTAACCCTTCACTCGGTAATCCCAGGCATTCATATCATTGTTTGTATTGGTATGATTAAATTTCACCACACTGCCGTTTACAGTGCCTGCATCTGCAAACAATTCGCCTGAACCTGCCCTTCTTCTCTGAATAATTAACTGATTGTTATACCTCGGTGCATTGACCAGTTTCCAGTATACTTCCATTCCATTGTCGTCTGCAGGTGGTGGATTGACGGTAATATAACTGAGGTATAAGGCCGGATTATCATAGAAAACATTTAAACGAATAGTGTCTCCAACACAGCCAAAATCACTGGTCTCCACAACCTTAATACTGCTGTTCTGCTGACCACTCCAGTTGATTGATATCAAATTTCCTGTGCTTGCTGATACCGGTGCCCCGCCATTGATCAACCAGTCAAATCTGGATCCTGGAAAACCAGTTACACTGTAATTATAATTACTCAGATTAGGCGAACATATAACACTATCGCCAATAATCGGTGTGGTACGCGGACGAGGATGAACAATTAAAGTAAAACTAATCAAAGGACCACTACATCCAAATTCTGATGTCTCTACCGCTCTGATTGTGAATGTACCTTCTTTACTGTAAGAGAGAGATATTGCTGATGTACCCTGACCCTTTATGCCAGAGGTATCGTTGTTAACCGACCATAAGTAAGTTGATTTTACCATACCATTCACATTGTATGTGCCCGAAGCTCCAGACTGACAAATTTCGCTGACGCCATTGATAGTGTTTGCTGTCGGATATGGTCGGATATTGACGACTCTGCTGACCAGTGTACTCACACAGAATTTCTGATTCACCGAATCATAACTGGTCTCGTACATGCTCACACTTCCTGTGCCACTGCTTCCCCAGTCGATCCTTATCGAATTGGTTCCCTGACCCGAGGTAAGTACCCCTCCACTAACGGTCCACGAATAGGTAGTTGCGGGACTAAAAGGAACAGAGAATACCTGATTCATTGAGTTCTCGCAGATATCTGTATCACCCTGAATTTTATCAGAAATTAAATTGTAAGTTTTATTCACTGCCATGAACATGGTATCGCCCTTGCAGCCAAACCTGTTTATTTCTATAACCTTTACAAAGCCAGTTCCCTGATTGCCCCAGTTTACTTTTACCGAACTACCATTGCTGCTGCCGGTAACAGTGCCACCACTAACCGTCCAGAAGAATGATGAACCCGGCTCGCTGAAATCGACTTTGTATTCTATGTTACTTGAATTCGGACAGACACTGGCCTTACCACTAATTGGAGGTGTCTGCGGTTTCGATACCCAGACATTCAGATAAGCTGTATCACCCGGACAATTATTAGAATTTATCTGAATCACTTTAGCGCTGGCTTTTCCAGCCTGACCCCAGACGATATTGATAGACGAATTATTCGAAGAACCCAGAACACTGCCATTACTTACCCACCACTGATATGTCATTCCCCCTAACACAGTCGCTGAATAGGTCTTCGAGGTATTTTCACATACCGTATCTATACCTGGTATAACAGGCGCAGGTGGCGATTGAATTAAATTGACATTGTAAATCGTTGTATCTCCGGTGCAACCAAATCTTGAGACGGGTATCACCTGTATTTTTCCACTCAGTGCTGTTTTATCCCAGTTCACTATAATAGAAGTAGGTGTGAAACTCACAAGAGTACCATTCGTTATTTTGACATCCAGTGTATGACCCGTTAACTCTGGCAATGTGTCTGCAGTAGTAGTAACATTGTAAACAATGCCCTTACTTCCCTGACAAACGCTTGACGGTCCTGTAACCTGCGACTTCCCTGTAAATGGCAATACCCTTATCGCGACGTCCGTTAATGTGAATTTAGAAGGACAGCCATCGTCAACTGCCTTCGCTGTGAAGAAGTATAAGTAATTTTTACGACCCTGACTGCAATCGGTCTTCCAGCAAAACTGCGAAGTAACTGTTCCTTTAGCAAAAGCTGGAGCAAATGTGGCGCGGTTACCAGTAAATCCGTTTATGCCACTGATCAAATCGCCAGATCCTGTCAAGGTGATATTGTGGTTGTCTTTATCTTTAGAAGTGACATCGAAACACAACTGATCGCCTTCGAAGACGGTATGAACTTTCTTTGGTGTGGATATCGTAGGTTTGTTATTCGGCGTACAATTAATAATCAATACCTGTAAATCCAGTCTGGTAGAACTTAACATCACTCCATTCCGGTATTCCTCTACATCTATTGCTACTGCATAATTCCCAACCTTGGTGGCTTTAAATGTAGTAACACCACTGGCAGAGTTGATTAAAGATAAGCCAGTTGGACCGAAAGGAAACTGCCCGTTGTATCCTGAAGAATAATCGGCGTCGGCAATCGGTTTTGGAGGATCGTAAAATGGTGCACAGCCTGGGTAGTTATTAGATAAACTAGCACCATACCATGGTGTAGCAAGTTTGTAAACCAGCACATCGCCATCCGCATCCACTGCGTAATTACTCACCTGAACAGTATCGTTGATGCACATAAATGGCACCGGAACATCTTTAAAATATGGCGAACTGTTTACCACGTTAGAGGGTGGTATAATAGTTTGATAAGTCTGCCCGATGAAAGGATTACCATCCACATCGTTTCTCAAATTAACCTGCTCATTACGGCAGCAAATTTCCCATTTTACAAAATACCCAAACGAACTTTTGGGTACCACTATGGATTCGCGGTACACCGCATGCTCCAGACAAACCTGTGTTGCTTCCGGACAATCTGTTCTTCCAACTGGATTTACTTTTTCCCTTGTACTAATTTTGAAGGTATAAGTGCCGGCCAGCTTCTGGTCGTTTCTGTTATAGACACAAACCTCTATGGTCTTTGGAAAATCTATGGATGTTGCTTTACAATCGCGGTAAGAATTAATGGTAATGATATACCTGACACCTGTAGTACCTTCGCCGTCGTATTGATAACTGATAAACCCTCCGACCATGTGCGTTGAAAATGCACTAAAAGTGGAGAAAAAAACTAAGACAAGACCAAGTATTTGAAGAAAACGCTTCATCACAAATCCATTCCAAATATAGGTTAATTTTTGCAATTCGGGGGTATTAATTATACTATTAGACGATAATTTCGTCAAAAGGTTACTTAAACAACTGAAAAAACAGCCATTTTCGTGCCATAAAGTCAAAAATTTTTTATTTCATCGCAAATAATCTTATTTTGCAGACTCATAGATATGGAATTTTATCAATCAGATTGCTTGTATTTAAAAGGGGATGTCCCTTGTAATCCACACAAAGAACATGGTTACCACTGCGACAATTGCCCGTCTTATAAAAAAATCAGCAAACGTATCCTGATCATTAAGCTTGGCGCTATCGGCGATGTTATCCGCACTACCCCGCTTATCAGCACTTATAAATCTTTATACCCTAATTGTAAAATTACATGGCTGACCCATACACCAGCAATTTTACCTGCCGGAAAAATCGACGAAATTCTCAAATTCGATTACGCTTCTGCACTTTATCTGCAGCATGCCGAATTCGATATTGCCATCAATCTCGACAAAGAAAAAGAAGCTTCTGCTTTACTGTTAACCGTTAAAGCAAGCGAAAAATATGGTTATATCCTGAAAGACAATATCTCTCAGCCTGCCAATCCATTGGCTAACCATAAATACCATACTGGTTTGTTCGACGATGTGTCACAAGCCAATACCCTTAACTACTGCCAGGAAATTTTTGCCATGTGCAATCTGCAGTACAATGGCGAACTTTATCAGCTGGACAATCACGCCGATAAAGGCTATACCTGGCCTCAGATCGACCGCAGCAAACAAATCATCGGCTTAAACACGGGCTGTGGCGACAGATGGACTACCCGTCTCTGGCCTTTACACTACTTCGCTGAACTGGCTAAGACCCTCATCGCTCAGGGACATGAAGTCGTTTTACTGGGCGGCGAACAGGAAGATGCCCGTAACAAAGAAATTGCTCAGCTCAGCGGCGCCAAATATTTAGGCTTTTTTCCTCTGCCACAGTTTATCAATCTGATTGATCAGTGTAACTTGGTAGTCACACAGGTAACAATGGGTATGCATCTGACACTCGGATTACACAAAAAGATTGTGCTGATGAATAACATCTTTAATCCGCATGAATTTGACCTCTTTGGAAAAGGTGAAATAGTAATGCCAGACAAACAATGTGAATGCTTCTACAGAGGCAAATGCAAACTTGGTGAAAGCTGTATGAAAGACCTGCCTGTCGACAAAGTGTTAAAAGCAGTCGAAAGAGTCATATCAATTTAACATTCAACCCTTATCTTTGCAGTAAAAATTGAGCTTCAAGGATATAAATAATGGTGTTGTTCCTCCAAAAATCGCTGGAATCAGAGCCAATATTCCTTTTTATCAGCTGGCCTGGCAGATTAATAAAAGCTATGCCATGAACCTGGCTCTCAATCTGCCCTGGCAAAAACCTCTTAACGAAGAAAAAGATAGCTTCAGTTTTCACCAACATTATTTCGATGTTTTTGAGGATGTTGAATTAAACTGGCACCTGATCCAAAACAAAGGAAGCGATTCTTGGTTTTTACAATCAAAGCCTATGTTCGACTACCTGCTTATTTGTAACGGAAATGATATATATGCCTACTTCGAAAAAGCAGTTGATGCCATTAAGCAAAATAAAAAAATAGAATTCATTCACCCATTTAACTTCGATCTTGTAAAAAGCAAAGAAGCCTTTTTTCACAATATTATTCAGTCAAAACTATATTTAGAGGATCTCAATCATGTATAAATCCAAATTTAACAAAACTAAAATCGTTGCAACCATCGGACCCGCTACGGCGTCACGAGAAATGCTAAAAAATATCATTATGGCAGGTGTAGATGTCTGCCGTATCAATTCTTCTCATGGCTCTTATGAAGACCATCTGGAGGTGATAAAAAACATCCGTTCTATCAACGAAGAATTAAACGCCGATGTGTGTATCCTGCAGGATTTACAAGGCCCGAAACTACGCCTGGGCATGGTGGAAGGCGATGGCGTCGAAGTGGCAGATAACCAGAAAATTATTCTGACTTCCAAAGAAATGATCGGCAATGCTCAAATGATCTGTATCCGCTACCACGATCTGGCACAAGATGTTAAACCTGGCGAGTTTATCCTTATCGATGATGGTAAAATTGAAGTGAGAGTCGATAAAATTTTAAACGATACCGATGTCGAAGCTACCGTTATCACCGGTGGTATCCTTAAATCTAAAAAAGGCTTTAACCTGCCTCATACCGATGTGTCTTTCCCTAGCTTAACAGAAAAAGATATACGCGACCTTGAATTTGGATTAGAAAACGATATCGAATGGATTGGCCTCTCTTTCGTTAGAAAAGCCGAAGATATCATCGACCTTAAAAACCGCATTAAAGCTTCTGGAAAATCAAGTAAAGTGGTGGCTAAAATAGAAAAACCTGAAGCTGTTAAAAACATTGATGCTATCATAGAGGCAACCGATGCTATCATGGTGGCTCGTGGCGACCTGGGTGTCGAAATGCCTTTGCAGGATTTGCCAATCATTCAGAAAAACATCATCGAGAAATGTATCAACCACGCCAAGCCTGTTATCGTGGCCACTCAAATGATGGAATCTATGATCGTAAATCCTACTCCTACCCGCGCTGAAGTGAGCGACGTGGCCAATGCCGTAATCGATGGCGCTGATGCCGTTATGCTTAGTGCCGAAACCAGTGTGGGCGCTTTCCCGGTGAAGGTTGTGGAAACTATGGAAAAAATCATCAGAGACGTTGAAAAAGACAAACGCGTTTATTTCAAAGGCGTCAAACCAACCTCTTCTTCTGATACCTTTATCTCCGACGAAATTTGCTTCACCGCAGTGCGTATGAGCGATCACCTGAAAGCTAAATCTATCGTGGGAATGACCCGCTCGGGCTACTCTGCAGTAGAAATTTCTTCATACCGCCCAAGAGCCGATATCTATATCTTCACCAACAACAAACCTTTGCTCAAATCTATGAGTCTGGTATGGGGTGTCAGAGGCTTCTTCTACGACGAGTATGTGAGCACCGACCAAACATTTACTGATGTAATAGAAGTTTTGAAAAGCAATGGTCTGGTAAGTAAAGACGATATCGTTATCCATACCGCCAGTATGCCTATCCTAAAAAAATCAATGGCTAACAGTATTAAAATAAGTATCGTCGATTAGTAGTCTGTATCCATGAGGTTCCTGATTCTCTTTTTATTGCTCTTAAATTCTATTGCCACCAGTATGGCCCAGCCTCAGGTGCTTACAGAAAAACAACTGGGCAATCAAAGGGTCTGGAATGCGCGATTAAGCAGCGACGAAACTCTCCGTCAGGCTTTCACTAAACAGCAATTACAATACCCTCCCAAATTTGTTTACTGGCGAGTATTCAAAAAGGAAAAACAAATGGAACTCTGGGCCGCAGATAGCACACATCATCGCTATAAACTGGTTAAAACATATTCGATAGTAAATATGTCTGGCACGCTCGGACCAAAGCGTATGGAGGGCGATTACCAGGTACCTGAAGGGTATTACCACATCAATCAGTACAACCCATACAGCAATTTTTATCTGTCTTACAAAGTTTCTTACCCTAATAAAAGCGATAGCATTCTGGGTAATAAAAGTAGCTATGGTGGTCAGATTTTTGTTCACGGCGATAGTCTAACCATCGGCTGTCTGCCTATGAGCGACGAGGTAATTAAAGAACTATACTGGTGCAATGTGCAGGCTCAGAATAACAAAGATACTAACTACTACATCCCTATTCATATCTACCCTTGCCGCATGAATGCAGGCAACTGGGCTTATCTAAAATCTTACTTCAACTTCGACAATAAACGCCTCGAATTCTGGAGAAACCTGCAAGATGGTTTTAATTATTTTGAGGTAATGCGTACTCCCCCTAAAATGACAGTAGACAATGCTGGCAAATACCAGGTGAAATACTAAAATACGCTCTTCTTCTGCAGTGATGTAAAAAATTCGAAGATATCCTTAAATTTGCCACTATGAAGGATGTTTCCGAAAACGTACAAAGTACTTACAACAATCAATACACCAATAGCGATGCTCAATGGCGCCTAATGGGCGGTCGCCAGAAAGCCGGCAACATCATACGACTTTGTAGCAAACTAAAAGCTAAAACTGTGGTAGACATCGGCTCCGGAGATGGTGCTGTTCTGTCTTTCCTGGATAAAGAAAACTTCTCTGATAATATCAGTAGCCTTGAAATCTCTGACTCAGGTATCGAAAAAATCAAAGCCCGTCAGATGAAATCGCTGAAAGAAGTCAACAAATTTGACGGATATAAAATTCCATACAGCGATAAATCATTCGACCTGGCCATGTGCAGTCACGTTCTCGAACATGTAGAACATCCCAGATTACTTCTAAGAGAAATTGCCAGAGTCTCTAATCACCAGTTTTTCGAAGTGCCTATCGACTTTAGTTTCTTTGTCGATAATAAAATCAAACACTACCTCGACTACGGACATATCAATATCTTCACGCCTGCTCTGTTCAAATTCCTTCTGAAAAGCGAAGGCTTCGAAGTTATATCCGAAGAGTTTGTCTTCATCACCCCAGATCAGGTGCGCTTTGCTTACAAAGGCAAACCAATTAAAATAGCTGTTCAGTTACTTAAAAATTTTATCATCCGTCTTACGCCTTATCGCAAAGTAAAACCTAGTGCCTACACGGTTCTTTGCAAACATGATGGCAAAGGCTTGAATATTTTTTAGTCGGCGTTAAAAAATCGCAAGAGGTCTTTTTTCTTCCTCTTAGAAACGTATTCTATCTTACTATCACTTAAGGTAACATAGGCTTTATTGCCGGGATTGTAGTATTTAATATGACCCAAATTCACCAGGCAGGAATGGTGAATCCTTACAAAATTTCGCTGTTTTAATATCTCTTCAAACACCCCCAGATTCTTGGCAGAAACATAGTGCTTCTCATTCTCCAGGTAAATATCAGAATAGGCTCCACTGGATTTAATTTTCACAATATCCCCGACATCTATAGGCAATACCCTATCCTTATCCCATACCACTATTATATCTCCTGAAACAGACCTGACGATGGTATCTTCTGTAGCCTCGTGATCTCTGACAGATGCAAGTGACGCAGCTTTTTCTATGGCATACTCCAAATCTTCTGCCTCATAAGGTGCCAGAAAAAAATCTATCGCTTTCAATTTAATTGCCTCTACAGCATCCCAGGGATTATCACTGACGACAATGAGCACACAACCCGAAATTTGAATGTACTTAAATACATCAAAGTTACACAAGGATTGCCTGCCGGTAAACAAAAGCATCACCTCCGGGACCCCTTGCAAAAATATTCGCTGAATCTCTGAAGGCGTCCGCGCTAATACGACTTCTGCAAATACA
This sequence comes from Chitinophagaceae bacterium, assembly GCA_046074245.1. Classification (GTDB taxonomy): domain Bacteria; phylum Bacteroidota; class Bacteroidia; order NS11-12g; family UBA955; genus JABMMZ01. The sequence goes on from JBJTNS010000276.1 coordinate 8,605, forward strand.
ACAGAAGTTGAACATATCCGGCTTTTCAGCCATTCTGATTGTTGAACATCGCCATCTGCAATAAGTAATTTCATTAGTTTCGAACAAGTGATGCCCGAAATTACATTGCCGAAGGAACTATTTGATTGTTACTTTTTCTAATGCCAACTTATATTTTGCAGAATGGTCGAATTTATTGTGAAACTTAAAAATCAAATTTAATGCCCTGCGCCAATGGCATAGTATCAGAATAATTGATGGTATTGGTTTGTCTGCGCATATAGGCTTTCCAGCTATCGCTGCCACTTTCTCTTCCTCCTCCTGTTTCCTTCTCACCGCCAAATGCCCCGCCAATTTCAGCACCACTGGTGCCAATATTCACATTGGCAATACCGCAATCACTGCCTTCTGCCGATAAGAAAAATTCTGCTTCACGCATATGATTGGTAAAGATGGCCGAACTTAAACCTTGCTTCACATCGTTCTGCATCGCCATGGCTTCAGACATCTTTTTATAAGTCATGACATACAAAATTGGCGCAAAAGTTTCTTCCTGTACAATCTTGTAAACATTACGGGCTTCACAAATCGCTGGCTGAACATAACAGCCGCTCTCGTAACCAGCACCTTTCAATACCTTTCCGCCAAACAAAATCTTTCCGCCTTCTTTCTTCAGGTGCTCCAGCGCATTCGTATATGCCTGCACTGCTTGAACATCAATCAATGGTCCCATATGATTGGCCTGATCCAATGGATCGCCGATTTTAATTTGCTTATAGGCTTTGATCAGTTTCTTTAAAAACTCATCATAGATTTTTTCGTGTACTATAATTCTTCTGGTAGTGGTGCAACGCTGACCGGCTGTACCAACGGCTCCGAAAACCACAGCTCTCAGGGCCATAGCCAGATCAGCATTCTCTGTGATGATGATGGCATTATTTCCTCCAAGCTCCAGTAAACTCTTTCCAAATCTCTCGGCTACTGCAACACCTACCGACTTACCCATGCGGGTACTACCAGTGGCAGATACCAGCGCTATGCGTTTATCTTCAGCAATCTGTTTTCCAATTTCAGCATCGCCGTTAATCAGAGTAAATATGCCTTCAGGTAATTTATTTTCTTCTAAAACTTTCTTTAATAAATTCATACAGGCAATGGCAGACAATGGTGTTTTCTCAGACGGTTTCCAAACACTCACATTACCACATACCGCTGCAATCATGGCATTCCAGCTCCACACTGCTACCGGAAAATTAAAGGCAGAAATAATACCAACTATCCCCAGTGGATGCCATTGTTCGTACATACGGTGTTTAGGGCGTTCGCTGTGCATGGTTAATCCATATAACTGCCTGCTTAAACCTACCGCAAAATCACAAATATCTATCATCTCCTGCACCTCACCTTTACCTTCCTGTAAACTTTTTCCCATCTCGTAACTCACTAAAGTCCCCAAGGCATCTTTGTGTTCTCTTAAAACATCGCCATATTGACGGATAATCTCACCGCGTTTCGGGGCAGGCATATTGCGCCATACCAGAAATGCATCGCCAGCTCTTTTCATTACCGCTTCATACTCGGTGGTGCTGGCATATATAACTGATGCAATTTTTTTTCCGTCTGTTGGAGATACAATCACTTTAGTGGTTGAGCCAACGGCGCTGATCCAGTTGACGCCTGTGCAGACACTTTCGTTGACTTTCTTAATGCCTAGTTGTTTTAATACCTGTGAGATGTTTAACATACTGCAAATTTACGATTTTAGTTTTTAATCAGCATACGCTTTGATGAATATCAATTTTGATTAAATTTGCCACAATGAAGGCGCTCTGGAAAATTATCAGATTTGTTCTGATTGTCGTAATCGGTCTCGAGATTGTGTTGCATTTCTACAACCCTTTCTCCGGCAGAGTTAAAAACGGCGAAATCGTTTTACCCATTAACAAGGTATACGAAACGGATATCCCGAATGTACCCGGACTGGATACGCACCTCATCCACACAAAAAATAGTTTGGGCTTTCGCGGTCCGGAACCTAGTGATAGCAACGCCACTAAAATAATCTGCATGGGTGGCAGTACTACAGAATGCTTTTATCTGAACGATGGCAAAGACTGGCCAGGTGTGCTGGGTTCTAAACTTCATAAAAAAGACCCTGCTATCTGGCTGAACAATGCCGGCATGGATGGTCAGTCTAGTTTCGGCAACCTGCAAATGCTGAAACAATATGTGCTGAAACTAAAACCCGATTATATTATTTTGATGTGCGGACTGAATGATATGGGCCTGAAAGAACCCGCCCGCTTCGACGAGTACGATGGCAAATGGTATCAAAAGGTCTATAATTTCCTTGAACTTCCTGCCCTTATCGTAAACATCCTCAGAGCAGGTAAATCTAAAGATGCCGGACTCAATCATCAGTTTATCACCGACCTCAGTAAAGCCCCTACTTTAAAAATGAGCGATACCGCAATTCTGCGTCGTTTAAATGAAGAACAACCTTTCATCGGTCCGTATAAAGAACGTATCCGCGAATTCGCAGAAATCTGCAAAGCCAACAATATCAAATTGATTTTTGTGGCCCAGAGTATTTTGTTTTCTGATGAAAAAGATCTGATGACCAATGTGGATCTTGGCTTGTTAAAAACTGGCGAAATCAACGGCAAAACCCGCGCTTACATTCTTAAAATGTATAACAAGAGCACCTTTGATGTGGCCGAAGAAATGGGTGTTCCGTTTATCAACCTGGCGGCGCGACTGCCTAAAGACTCGCGTCTGTTCTACGATGGCTACCATTTTACTAATGATGGAGCCGATCTGGCAGCAGAAATGATTTATGATGATATCGTTACCGAAAAAATCATCGATTTTAAAAAACAATAAGGATGGAATTAATACACGAAAAACTAATGAGCATTAAAGCTTTTGTCTTTGATGTCGATGGGGTAATGACGGATGGTTCTGTGATTGGCACAGAAGACGGACATTTTCTCAGAAACTTTAACATCAAGGATGGCTATGCTTTGCAGCATGCTGTTAAATCGGGGTATAAAATCGCCATTATTTCAGGCGGTAATTCGCTGGGTGTTGTCAAGCGTTTCCGCACATTAGGGATAGAGGATGTGTACGTTGGACAACAGCACAAAGAAGCAGCCTACAACGAATTTCTAAACAAACATCATCTCAGCGATTCTGATATTTTATATATGGGCGACGATATGCCAGATTACGAGTTAATGAAGCGTGTAGGGGTTGCTACTTGTCCCAACGATGCAGCGATAGACATTCAGGGCATTTGTCATTACATATCACCATTGGGTGGTGGCAAGGGTTGTGTCCGCGAAATCATGGAAAAAACCATGAAACTGCAGAGCCGCTGGTGGTCGGAGCATACGCATCAATGGTAAATGGCGTAGCTTTTTCTAACTCACTCTCATTCCCTTAATCATGTAGCGTGCGAGTGGAGGGAGCTCTGCTATATGGCACTCACACCTCGTTTTATAATTAACAATATCGTAAAGTTGATTGCTTTCGCCTCATGCCGGCGAGGGGCACTTACTTTTCTTTACTGCAAAGAAAAGTAAGCAAAAGAAAGCCTGTGCCTCATCCTATGCGTCCATGTTGCGGCTGTTCAAATCCGACCCTATTGTAATGATCTCTTCGTTCCTCAGAGCTATTACATTGGGTACCCCGGTTTGAATGCATCCGCTGCCATGGGCATAGTATGAATGGCACATACTTCTACACTGCATGTTTATCCTAAACTTCAATGTTTGTGATTTCTCTAACGTAAACTATGAGTAAACTCAATCTTCCCGACAACCTAAATAACCTTGCGAAGCAAGGCGACCGAAATCTTTAATAGAGGTACTCACTTTATGTGTGCTATGTCTGCTAATTATATCGGCGGACCAACACAAAGGCTATGTGTCAAAAATTCCTAACCCGCATCAGTCAGCGTGCGTCAGCCGCTCTTCTCCTACGCTATCGCTCCGGCGAACACATTCATTCTCATTCTCGCTTTCATCGATGATCCATTCCTGATGGCCTTCTTCTTTGTCCTTGGACCGCAGGTCCGAAGGCTATAATATCCTCGCTCTCATTCTCATTCTCGCTCTAATACATCCGTTTGTTCCCCAAATTCTTTTACCCTATACTTGTACCTTGTAATTTATGAATACTACCAAACCATCTTATTGGATTGTTGTCATTGCCGCTTTGGGCTATTTCGTTGACATCTACGATTTAATATTGTTTAATGTGGTGAAAGAAGGCAGTCTTACCGCCATTGGAATCAGTTGCGATGCTTATAAGACCTACGAAATATCACTGTTTAACTGGCAAATGTTCGGTATGCTGCTGGGTGGTTTGTTATGGGGTATACTTGGTGATAAGAAAGGGCGGATCTCTGTATTGTTCGGTTCTATCCTCATGTATTCTGTCGCTAATATTCTCAATGGATTGGTGGTGAATATCGATCAGTACATCGCTTGCCGATTTGTGGCAGGTGTGGGTCTGGCTGGCGAATTGGGTGCCGGTATTACACTGGTTAGCGAAACCATGCACAAAGACAAACGCGGTATCGGCACTATGATCATTGTGTCTTTTGGCGCTCTGGGTGCCGTAGCGGCTGCATTTGTCGGGAAACTCTTTCCATGGAATATTTCGTATTTTATAGGTGGCGGACTTGGACTCGCTTTATTGGCTCTCCGCGC
>JBJTNS010000277.1:0-3820 GCA_046074245.1 Chitinophagaceae bacterium
GTGGAAGTGCTGGTATAACGCCAAAAGCTGGCGATAGCTTACAATTAAATACAGGAGCTTTTGGTACTCCGGTTTTACTGTCTGAAGCTAATATTCAATACACCGGTAAACGTTTTGGCTTTAAAACTCTGGCGACTATTACTAATATCAGTGATGCTTTTAGTATCAGTAGAGCTTATAACAATAATGTTGCGCAACAAATGCTGGGAGCCTTTGCTGAGGTGAACTATCAGTTTCTTAAAACCGGAGATGTTTTCTCTAAGAAGCTCATAGGTTTTGCGCGCTACGAATGGTACGATCTAAATTATAAAATGCCATCAAATGGTATTAAAGACGACGCGCTTAACTGTCATTATCTGGTAACTGGTATTACATACAAACCAGTAGTGGGTGTTGCCATAAAAGCAGATGTGGTTAACCGTGTGTCCGGAACACCTAATCCTGTATTTAACAATCCTCCGGTTCCACAGGCGCCGCTTTACCTTACCAATAACTGGTTTTACAATCTTGGTTTAGCCTATAATTTCTAATCATGGAAAGACGTCATTTTATTAAACGTTCCTGTACTGTCTGTATGGGTTTAATGGCTGGAGTTTCTGTAGTAACCCTGATGGATGCCTGTGCTACTGGAAAAATAGTAAGAACCGACGCCGTTAACAATCAGATTTCGGTGAATGTCTCTGAGTTCAAACCAGAGCAGTCTTTTGTGCTGGTGCGTGCTTCGTCGCTCAACTTCGATATTCTGCTTCATAAAGATTCTGATACCTCTTACACCGCATTACTGATGCAGTGCACCCACTACGACAATCCAGTATTTGCCAATAACAAAGAAATCTTTTGTCCGTCACACGGAAGTAAATTCGATTTTACCGGAAAGGTTCTGAAAGAACCTGCAACTCAAAATTTAAAAACATATAAAACTGAATTATCAAATTCCATTATCACTATCCAAATCGCATGAAAACCCTTCACTATTCAATATTCTCACTAATCGTTCTTGCCACAGCCTGTAAATCTAATGAGTCTGAAACCCGTTTAGAAAGCTATCAGCAGGTAATACTCAACGAACTTGGTCACAATCTTTATGTCAACTCCTACGCATCTCTTAAAACACGTGCTCAGAAGATGTTCGACGATATTCAGAGTTTCACTGTTAATCCAACAGAGGCGGGCCTGGATCAATGTCGGGCCGACTGGAAATCCACGCGCGAGGTATGGGAGAATTCAGAAGCCTGGTTGTTTGGCCCGGTTTCTACAGAAAGCATAGATCCGCGCATCGATACCTGGCCGGTTGATTTTATTCGCCTGGATTCTGTTCTTAACAGCAATGCTACTTTTAGTGATGCCTTTATTAATTCTCTTGAAGAATCTTTAAAAGGCTTTCATCCTATGGAATATTTGCTCTTTGGTAAAAACGGCAATAAAACAGTAGCAGAGTTTGATGCTCGTCAATTGGCTTACTTGCTGGCTTTGTCTCATAATTTAAATCAGTTGTGTGCAGATCTTCACACAGCCTGGTCGCATCTGGGAGGTAAATATGTTAATGAACTTACTTTGACAGGACAGCAAAGATTGTATCCTAACAGACTTAGTGCTTACGAAGAAATTACAAATGCCATGATAGGGATATGTGATGAAGTTGCCAATGGAAAAATCAATGAAGTGTTCGTTAACCTTGATTCAATGGGCGAAGAATCTCCGTTTGCAAAAAACAGTATTACCGATTTTACTAATAATATCAAAGGTGTGCAAATGGTTTACCTCGGCCCGGATCCAATGGGAACAACTGGTCTGGTTGATTTTGTAAGAACCTTCAACCTCAGTCTGGATGCCCGAATCAAACAAAAAATCAATACCGCCATCTCGGCATTAGGTCAGATTACTGACCCATTTGGAAAAGCTATATTTACGCAACCTATACAAGTTCAAAATGCTATAGACGCTATCAATGATTTAAAAACTGAGTTAGAAACTGGTCTGTTGCCATTGGTACAATTACATGTCAAATGAGTATTAAATTAAAGTTTTCGATAGTAGCTTTGAGCATAGCTCTGTTGGTTCTGAATGCCTGCAGAAAATATGATCCATCTTATGTCAGCGACACAGAAGAGTGGTTTTCAGGTGGGTCTCAGACTTTCTTTGATGAGACTATAACGGGATTTGATCATATCTTCAACGGCCTAACACCATCGCAGGAAGAGGTTCACGAGGTAGGCGATAAAGCTTTTGATCAGTCGTTTGTTACTGCTCCTGCTCCATTGAATTCTGGTCTGGGACCAATTTACAATAATGTATCCTGTGTGAGTTGCCACGTTAACGATGGTCGCGGAAAGCCACCAGTTAACGGCGAGCCTCTGGCGAGTATGCTGTTTCGCTTAAGTGTTCCGGGTGTCAATCCTCACGGTGGTCCGAATCCCGTACCAGGCTTTGGCGGTCAGCTCCAGCCTCGTGCTATTGCCGGCAAAAAAGGCGAAGCTGATGTGATTATAAGCTACACGACTATTAATGGTGTTTATGCAGATGGTACACCTTATGTACTCAGACAACCGGTCTATACCCTGTCAAATGCCTATGCCAGTCTGCCTTCTGACCTTATGCTTTCTCCAAGGGTAGCGCCTCCTGTTTTCGGTCTCGGTTTACTCGAAGCTATTTCAGAATATGATATCATCAGGCATGCTGATCCTTCTGATGCCGATGGAGATGGTATCAGTGGAAAAGCGAACAGAGTATGGGATGTCATGAGTCAGTCTTTTAAACTCGGGCGTTTTGGCTGGAAAGCCGGTCAGCCTTCTTTAATTCAGCAATCAGCGGGTGCTTACAACGAAGATATGGGGATTACGAATTTTATTTTTCCAGTCGAGAGTTCGTTTGATCAGCCTCAGTATGATCTGCTCAATGATGATGTCGAACTGAGTGATTCTTTGCTTCATGCAGTTGCATTTTATATGCAGACACTCGGCGTGCCGGCGCGAAGGGATGCCGATGATCCGGTAGTGAAAGAAGGTAAACGTCTTTTCAATCAGATTCAGTGCGGTTCTTGTCACATTGCCAAACATACAACGGCTAGTGATATGGCATTCCCATCCAGAAGTAATCAGAAGATTTTTCCATATACCGATTTGTTATTACACGATATGGGAGCGGGACTTGCAGATAACCGACCTGAGGCAGATGCCAATGGCTACGAATGGCGCACTCCAGCTTTATGGGGAATAGGTTTAACAAAAAAAATTAACGGTCACGAATACTTCTTACACGACGGCAGAGCCCGTAATTTCTCGGAAGCCATATTATGGCATGGCGGCGAGGCAGAGAATAGCAAAGAAAAATTCAGAAACTTGAATGCTTCAGAGCGACAAGCGGTCCGTAAATTTTTAGAATCACTTTGAGGCCTGATAGGTCTGCTCCAGTGTTCTGGTAAATACTTCTAAAGGTTGAGCACCAGAGATCCCGTATTTGTTGTCGAAAACAAAGAAAGGTACACCTCTGACTCCAATTTGTACACCTTCATAAATATCCCGTTGCACCGCTTCGGCATATTCTAAGTTATGAAGTGCAGCATTTGCAGCGCCTTCATCTATGCCACACTCAGCAGCGATTTGAGATAATGTGTGATGATCAGCCAGATTACGACCTTCAACGAAATACGCTTTGAACAAAGCTTCTTCCATTGAATCGCCTTTACCGAGCGTTTTAGCATGCTGAATTAAGCGGTGTGCATCCGAAGTATTTGCCACTACCACCTGATCGAGATGATATTGCAGACCCACTTCTTCGGCCATGGCGAGCACTTGCTGATTGGCCTGCATCGTATATTCCA
>JBJTNS010000278.1:0-8726 GCA_046074245.1 Chitinophagaceae bacterium
GAACAACCACACCAGAGGTAATAGAAGCGCAAATTTCTTCCACTTTAGCATCATCTAATCCGAGTACAGCCGCCATTGTAGAGGGTTTCATTTCGCAGGCTTCCTGCATGGCCATAGCACGTTGGTAAACGAGTTTTAAACCATCTTCAAAGTTTAGAGTACCATTGGCTACTAAAGCAGAGAATTCGCCTAAGCTATGACCAGCAACCATATCAGGTGTAAAATCGGCACCTAAACATTTGGCAGCGATTACTGAATGGAGAAATATAGCAGGCTGTGTGATTTTAGTTTGTCTTAAACCCTCATCAGTACCATTAAACATTTCATTGCTGATACTAAAACCCAGAATTTCGTCTGCTTTGGCAAACATGTCTCTGGCAACTTCAAACTGATCGTACAGGTCTTTACCCATACCTACAAACTGGGCACCCTGGCCTGGAAATACATATGCTTTTTTGCTCATAATAAGATTGTCAAATAAAGTTCAATTTTAAGTGATTGATGATTAATTACCAAGTTCAATTTCTGCCTGCACTTTTTTAGGCAAACTGGATTTCACAAGTTCGTAACTATGGCGAATAAGTTCCTTGACAAATTTATCGGGTAGTTCGGCTACGATTACCGAATTCCAATGGGTTTTGTTCATGTGGTAACCTGGTGTAATTTGGGGGTATTGCTCACGTAATTCAATGGAGCGTTCGGGGTCACATTTCAGGTTGACGCTGCCGAAATCATCAATGCCGCAAATGGCAAACATTTTACCTTTCACTTTGTACACCAGATTATCCGGTCCGAAAGGCGTTTCCTCGGTCACAGCCGGAAAATGCAGGCAATAGTCTCTGAACTGTTCGATGTTCATATCAGAATGAAATAATCATTCAAAATAAGAACATTCAGACCATCTTTCCAAAGAGCTTTTCCAGTGTGGTATGTCTGAAGTCGAAAATCTTTTTAAGTTGTCTTTTTACAAGAATTTGATTGCCTAACTGTCCGAGAATACCAAAAGGTAATTTGTAATGAATGGTATCAGTCATTAAAACACCTCCTTCAATAGCAGTTAAGTGGTGTTTGTGGTGCCAGAGGGCATAGGGACCGAATCTTTGTTCGTCAATAAAATATTCACCTTCTTTTACATGGGTGATTTCTGTAACCCATTCGGTTTTATATAGTGGGAGCGGTGTGATATTATAAACGATGATCTGACCAGCAAACATTTTATCCGACTCTTTAACACCATTCAGAATTTCAAACCCCATGTTTGGAGGGGTAATGACTTTTAAATTATAGGGAGAAGATAAAAATTCCCAGGCTTTTTCAAGACTAATTGGAAGTTTTTGTACTGTTTGAATCTGATAGATGGCCATTGTAAAGTAATGACAATCTAAATCTGATTTAGTTTTAAAAAATAGCTTAAATGTTTTCTATTGTTTCATTAAAGTATTCCCAGTAAAAATAGCGGCTTAGCAACAATCCTTTTTGCTTCCAGGGAATATTTTCAGGTATACTATTCAGGATATCATTGATATAGCGAAGAAGTGATTCCAGATCATATTGTTTCATGACGAAGACATGATAGCCCGAAAAATTAGTGATTTGTTTTTCTTTGAATTCAGGGTCTTGCCATACAGTTCTTAGAAGACCTTTTTCGTCGCATATATTAAAAGAAAATACCTCTGACCCATTTTTGCCTTCTTCGCCAATTTCCATTTCGATATTCAGGAAATAGCCATCGGTAACATCCATATCCATTAAGGATGAGCCAAACTCTCCTTCAATAGATTTTAAAACTAATTTAGGCATAATCAGAAAGCAACAGCTTCTTCAACTTTTTGGAGAATGGCATCAATTCTTGCATGATTCTCTGCCAGAAGTGCTTTTGCTTCGCCTGCCATCGCCTTAGCTTTATCTTTACTATTCAGGCCTTTGGCATTTACCATCACGTTGAAGTAAGCACCCCTTACAGCAGTTTTTATACAAAGCAGTCCGACTCCTGCATCAGTAATACTATTTGGATTTCCATGTTCTACCATTTCTTTCAGGATATCTATACTTTTATAGGCCACTTGCATAGTTTTAAGAGGAATTTCAGTGGCATAAACAGAAGCTGATTCAAGTGCCTCTGATCTTAACGCTTTCTCTTCAGGCGTACCTTTAGGCATCTGGAGGGCATTCATGATACCATTGAACGCGTTTGTATCTTCGTCAATCAGATAGATAAGTTCTTCTTTGATAGCCTGTGCTTTTTCAGCCCATTCACTGAACATGGCAGTTTTACTTTCCCATCCGCGTTTATCAGCACTAAGATTCGCAACCATGGCGCCAAGTCCGACACCTAATGCAGCACTTAGAGCACTAACAGAGCCACCGCCGGGAGCGGGACTATCGCTGGCAGTTTCATTAATAAATCCAGTGATGCTTAAATCTACCAATCGTTTTTTAGATTTGTCTCTGAGAACATATTCAATGATTCGTTCTTCAGGATTAAATTTTCCTAACTGATCGAGGCCCATTGATTGAACAGCAATTTCTATGAGTTCTGCATCGCTAACGCCTCTGCTGCGACCTTGTTTGTCGAGGTAATGTTTGCCAGCGTCTAACAGTGGTTGAAGCGGCACTAATCCTACCAGTTCGCTACCAGTTACACGCACACCCCTTTCATCAGCTTTTTTACAAACTTCGTCAAAGGCTTTGTGTACAGAAGTGATTTTATAATTGGTAAGGTTCATGCTAATCTGGGCCATACCATATTCTTCGATATACCAGCCAATGGCTTTCACCGATTTGAGGGTGCCTGGAATTCTGACAGGTTCACCATTTTCATCATTAACTATTTTACCAGTGATTGGGTTCCCTTCTCTTTTAACTCTACCAGCTTCTCTAACATCGAAAGCGATACGATTGGCGATACGGGTAGATTTAGTGTTTAGGTTGATGTTATAAGCAATCAGGAAATCGCGTGCACCGATTACTGTTGCGCCGTGCTTCAGCGGTAGTTCGGTCGGACCGAAATCGGGTTTCCATTCAGGCAGTTTTATTTTCTCTGCAAAGCCCTCATATTCGCCACCGCGAATAACTGAGAGGTTGGAGCGGTTTTTATTAGTTTGAGCGTCTTCGTATAAATAGACTGGAATTTTTAGTTCATTACCCACACGTTCAGCAAGTTTAATAGACCACTGAGCGCATTCTTCCATTGAAATGCCTGATACAGGTACAAACGGACAAACATCGGTAGCACCCATTCGCGGATGTTCGCCTTTGTGCTGACGCATATCGATTAATTCTGCAGCTTTCTGAATAGCAAGAAAAGCAGCTTCTGTTACCTTTTCAGGTTCTCCGGCAAAAGTAACAACAGTTCTGTTGGTTGCTTTACCCATGTCGACGTGCAGTAGCATAACACCCTCTACGCTTTCTATGGCATTGGTAATTTGTTTAATAACAGCTGGATCATTGCCCTCGCTGAAATTTGGCACACATTCAATAATTTGCTTTAACATCGATGCAAAATAAAGCTAAAAATGCCAAAAAATCAGAAGATAATCGTTTCGTTTCTCAACATTTATCTTGTGCTTGTTTGAAATATGGATTCATTTTCAGAGAATTGGAAAATAAATGTCATTTTATGTTCAGATTTTCGAAGTAAGTGCCACTTCTTGAATCCTTATATCGTCTAAATGGTATATGAAAATCAAATTAATTGAAATAATTATTGCAGCTATTTTGATTTGGATAGTATACAGTCATCTGATTGCCTGGAAGGGGATACTTTTTCACTAGAAACGGATTTATTTGCAGATCCATTTCCAGAATTTTTTATGAAGAATAGGTATACAAATACCCATAAGCGGTACTAGTATGATTGTTAAAACCAGTGTTTTCAGAAGCTGAGGAAGATTGGCAACCAGAGGAAATATTACTGCAAACATTATGTTTATCACAGGGTAAACAAAAAGCCAGCTAATCAGCATTAGTTTCCATTTCTTTGGCGTTAGATTGTTATTCATGAAGTCTAATAACATCTGATGGATTATTTTGTTTTAATTCATTAAAATTACAATAATGCTTTGATTTAATTCATGTTTTAATGAATTTTTCATTTAGGGTATTGATATATTTGTAGAAATTTAAATATCAGCATGCTAAGATTGCCCTTTGTTTTTTCCGTTAAATTATCGCTAATTATATTAGGAATTATTACTTTATTTAATCTGACTGTCTTTTTTGGAATTGCTCCTTATGATATAGTTTGGGGAGGCAGATTGAAGACTGTAGAGGAAATGAGGGTTTTTGAATTGGTTTCAATTGTTCTAAATGTGTTTAGCGGAGTTTTAATTGCTATAAAGGGTGGATACTTTTTACCTCGGTATAAAAGAATCGTGAATATTTTAATTTGGGTTTTGCCGGTATTAAATTTCCTGGGAATTTTGGGAAATGCTGCTTCGAAGTCTGATACCGAGCGGATCTTGTTTTTACCCATTGCCATTTTAATGTTTCTATTAACGCTGAGAATTGCCCTTGAAAAAACCAGTAAGTAAAGTTTTCAGTTTAGTTTAAAATGTATCTTTGCCTCCAATGTTAAATAAAGGCAGGCCATTTCTTTTATTAAGTGCTATGCAGCAGGAACACGATGCTGTCGTACAAAATATGTCAGAGCATCAACAGTATGAGAAATATGGAATTACTATAGTTGAGGGGGTGTTTTTAGGAAAACACTGTGTTGCAGCGATGAGTGGTGTTGGAAAAGTGGCAGCAGCGTTTACTTCACAGGTGTTAATGGAAATGTATGCTCCCCAAGCAGTTATTTTTACTGGCGTAGGAGGAGCCCTTAACCCCGACTATGAGATCGGAGATATCGTAATAGCTAGAGATTGTGTTCAGCATGATATGGATGGACGAGGACTTGGATTCAAAAGAGGAGAGGTGCCATATGCAGGTCTCAGGTATTTTAATTCGGATGCTGATTTGATGAGATTAGCAATGGGAACAGAATGCAGGCATACTATACATGTTGGCAGAGTTCTTACCGGTGATCAGTTTATTACCAATAAAGATCAGGTGGCATTTGCTTACATGAAAGAAGAATTTAATGGAGATGTTGTTGATATGGAGGGCGCTGCCGTTGCTTTTGTTAGTTTAAAACACCAGACACCTTTTTTGATAGTTCGGACAATTTCAGATAAAGCCAATAATGACGCACCAGAAAGTTTTGAGGCATTTCTTCCGGAAGTGGTTGTTAATTCGAGTGCCATTATTAAACATATTTTACTTAATTCGCCCAGTTAATCATGACAGAAGTACAAAAAATAGTGGAATTGCTGCAACTCCAGCCACATGTGGAGGGAGGATATTACCGTGAAACATACAGAAGCATTGAGACAATCAGGAACCATGCAGGAGAGACAAGGCATATCAGTACATTAATTTATTTTCTTTTGCCTTCAGGTCGGTATTCAAAATTTCACAAAATAGCATCAGATGAGATTTGGTTATATCAGCAGGGCTCGGCAGTGGCCATTCATTTGCTTTTAGAGGATGGTACTCATAAAAAAGAGATATTAGGCTCTGATATTAGTAATGGGCAGCAACTACAAGTGTTAATTCCGGCAGGAACAATTTTCGGGGCTGAAGTTATCGGGAGTGATACGTTTGCATTATCTGCCTGCATGGTATCACCAGGTTTTGATTTTGCTGATTTTCAATTACTGGAGACTGATGAATTAATTGCGGAATTTCCTCAGCATTCAGATATCATTAAGCACTTACATCAATAATGACTTTAAGTGAGAGAATAAAAAGCGCTGTTAGAACGATTCCTGATTTTCCTAAACCAGGGATTCAGTATAAAGATATATCAACTTTGTTTCTTAAGCCGGATATTATTAATGACATTATTATTGAAAGTTCAGATGCTTTGAAGACTTATCAAATAGATGTGATAGCTGGTATAGAAAGTCGTGGTTTTTTACTCGGAGCAGCGATTGCGGCCAAAATGCAAGTACCGTTTGTTATGATAAGAAAAGCGGGCAAGCTGCCATCGGCAACTTATAAAGAGAGTTACGAACTGGAATATGGAAGTGCTACAATAGAGATGCATTGTGATGCTATAAGCAAAGGAAGCAGAGTAGCTGTTATTGATGATGTATTGGCGACAGGAGGAACTGCAATGGCAGCTTTTAAATTAATAAAAAAAGCAGGTGCGGAAGCAGTTTTAGGCAATTTTATAGCTGAGCTGGAATTTCTTGGTGGACGACAAAAAATAGAAGAGGCTGGTATTGAGGTTTTAAGCCATGTGAAATACTAGAAAATCTTTTTTTTGATTTTTTTAAGTAAAAAAACCACTCATTTTTAAGGGTTATTTTACAATATTTAGCAAATTAATTTAATTAATTTATGCTTTTCGAGGCTTTATCTCTTTGTTTTTCAAAGGTAAGAGACATTGATTTTTTCTATAAAAGTGTACAATAAAATAGATTTTCATTAAATACCAATTACCGGTTTTTGTGTATAAAATTCAAACGATTAGGTAAAAAGTACTATCCCTGTTTGTCTCAAAATTACCATTTGAAAGAAAAAAAAGCAGATTCGAGAAAAATACATCTGATTACAGAGTTTGTGAAAATTCTGTGTAAAAATACCTAGTACCTTTGCATCCGATTTACATTTATACACAAATACATGAAGTTCAGATTTTTATTAGCCTTTTTATTTACGGCATTTGCTGCTGCAACCGTAATGGCACAGAATTCTTACAATGTTAACGCTAAGACTATCAGTTTTTTAGCTGCTAACAAAGTTCACAAAGTAGGTACTAATGGTCAGTCCATTGGTGACAAAACTCTTTATACCAACGTTGTAAAAGTTGGTACTCAAAACATTGACTGTATTGTAACTACAGTTAGTTTAACTGGTGGTTCATTTACATTACCAGGAAGCGCTCCTAGTGGTACTATTCCATTTGATTACAGTTCTACATCAGGAACTGCAATGACATCTAACGAAGACAGCTTTTTTTCCCCAACATTTAGCTGGAATTCAACTGGTGGAAGTGCTAAATTCAGATTTGAATTTATCGCTGGTGGTACTTATAACAACAGTACCAAAAAAGGTACAGCTGTTATTTTGAAAAACGTTTACATCAATACATACGATATCGATGGAAACGGTGGAACAAACTCAAACCAGTTTGCTGCTTTTGGTGGATTCACTACTTCGCAGTATCAAACAACAACTGGTGGTTATATTCAAACTACCTATAATGTTTCAGACGGGAAGACAACATTCAGATCTAACACAAACAACAACAGTGTTAACGTTGTTGACGATAAAACCAGAATCAGAGTATACTACGCTTCTATCAGTGATTTTGAAATAGCAGTTGGTGCGGGTGGCGCAGGTGCTGCATATTATTTCCTTGACTTCGGATTTGGTCCGGCATGGACAAGTGCTCCTTCTATTATTTCTGCTCCGAAAATTGAGTTTTTCAATGGTGATACAAACTATGTCAATACCACCAATGTAAGCAATTGTAATATTGTTAAAGAACTAGCTTTGAATACCTCTAATGTTACGACAACCTCTACAATTGACTCTGTATATTTTTCTTTCAACACTGCAGATATCCTTGACGGTGCAAGCGAAAGACTGGTAATTGATTCAGCAACTGCAGGTGATACTATCAGATTAAATTTCACTAATGCAACAACCTTAGCCAATCTGGTTTTCAAAGGTGTTACATACAGAGTTATTCCAAGAGTATCTGGTTCTATCAGCACACTCGTTTTCTACAGAAGTGGTGCTAAAGTAACTGTAGCGCAATCAGAAAGTTTGTTAAATGCGTTTGGATATCTAAGTACCGATTGCAGTCCTACTGCTGGTGCAAGAGCTTTCACATTCAGTATTCTTCAGGGTTCATTTATGAGTAACAAACTGAACATGACAGCCAACGTTCTTGCTCCACTTCCATTAACATTGTTAGATTTCAGAGCAGAATTCAATGGTGGTGCTATTCTTGTTAAATGGAAGACCATACAGGAAGAAGGAAGCAGTCATTTCAATGTATTAAAAAGTGAAGATGGTGCCAGCTGGAATTCAATTGGCTCAGTAGCTGCCAATAATACTCCAAATGTATCAGTTTATGCTTTCAGAGATGAAATGCCTGTAGCTAAAAACTATTATAAACTCGAACAGGTCGATATCAATGGTAAGATTAGCTATTCAAAAGTTTGTTTTGTTGCTAATGTGGAAGCTGAAAATGCATTGTCTGTGTATCCAAACCCTAGCAATGGACAAGTTACCATTAACTCAGCGATATTTACTAACTATCAGGTATACAATATCCAGACTGGTGCTTTAGTATCAGAAGGTATAATTGACCAGACAGCCATGGTAAGTGAGCTTTCTAAAGGTTTGTATTTTGTTGTGATGAGCAACGATGAAACTAAAGAAGTTGTAAAGCTTATCGTTCAATAATTCAGATTAAGTATTTATTTGTTTTGTATATAATAAAGCCATCCCAGGATGGCTTTATTTTTAACTAACAGATAAGGTCCATTTGGAAAATTAATTTTTAGTTACTTTCAAGAGAATTAATGCAGAATACATTGTTATATCAGCTTGGTCATTACACGGAACGGATTTTAAGTAATAATTTCGTCCTGTCCGCTTTTTCTGTCTCTATTATGATTTCTATTTTGAAATACTATCCACTGAAGATTTATGCTATTGCAGCA
>JBJTNS010000279.1:0-9194 GCA_046074245.1 Chitinophagaceae bacterium
GTCGATTTCTATTACAAGAATTTCAGTCTGGGAGCGAACTATTACCAGGCGGTATACCAATACATCAATGCGGGACAGGTCAAAGAATCTTTCCGCTTTCAAATTAATCTAATCTATAACTTTAAAACTTCATCAAAATGCAATTAAAATCTCATTCTATTAATATGACAAAAACACAATTATTCTCCATTTTTTTCTCATTAGTTCTCGTAGTTACTTCTTGTAAAAAAGAGGACGACGATCACGACCACTCAACAAGTGACACAGTTAAACCTGTAGTCACAATCTCTAGTCCTACCGCCATGCAAGTCTATAACTCTGGCGACACTGTTCGTATTAAAGGTATTGTAACGGATGCCAGCTTACACGAATTATTAATCAGAATTGTTAAAGACTCTGATCAGACTGAGCTCTTTCGTGCAACACCGGTAGTACACGATCTTACTTCATATACCATAGATACATACTGGAAAAGTGCTGTTACAGATCATACCAATGCATCTCTGATTATCAGTGCTGAAGATCACAGTTCCAATATCGGTTCTGATACAGTGAAAATTCATATTATGCCTTAATTTTTATTTTTCATATCTGTAAGAAAAGCCTGGTGGAATTCTGCCGGGCTTTTATTATTTTTGAATTATGATACATTCTGCCATTTCACGTCTGGAAGAACTTGTCAATCGTCTTCCTGCCGCTCTCTCCGAAAAGGATGCTTCTTATTTTATGTCAGGTAGCTCTGCTCCGGGCAAATGGAACAGGCAACAAATCCTCGGTCACCTTATTGATAGCGCTTTGAATAACCTTCAGAGATTTGTCAGAACTCAGTATGAACACGATCCTTTTGTGTATTATGAACAGGATACCTGGAATACGCTAAATGCCTACAATGAGGAGTCGCATGCAGAATTAATTGCCATGTGGAAACATCTTAACAAACAAATTATCCGTGTTTTAAAACATATTCCTGATGAGGCTTTTACCCGCAATTGCAGAGTGTCTGTCACTCAGTTAATGCCTCTTCACGAGCTGGTTTACGATTATGTCGGTCACCTCGAATACCACCTCAAGCAAATCATTGATTTCTGATTTTTATTTGTTTGCCACATGGCATTCAGGTAATTTTGTGCCGTGAAAAAAATCCAGAAACACGAGCTGAGCATCGATGGTTTTAACAATCGTCCGATAACCCTAGATATCTCCATTCCAGTTAGCAAAACGCCCCTGCCTCTCATCATCTTTTGTCATGGCTTTAAAGGCTTTAAAGACTGGGGACATTTTAACTGGGTCGCTGAATCTGCTGCTCAGCAAGGATTGTCTTTCCTGAAATTTAACTTCTCTCACAACGGCATCAAGTCTGATAAACCCGACGAACTTTCTGATATGGATGCTTTTGCCGAAAATAATTATTCTATTGAATTATACGACCTGGGTAAGGTCATCGATTACGCGGTAGAAAATGCCAGTGTTTTTAATATCAATCCTAAAGAGATTTATCTCGTTGGTCACAGTCGCGGTGGAGGCATCGCTCTGCTCAAAGCAGCTGAAGATAAGAAAGTGAAAAAACTAGCTTTATGGGCCTCTCTGTCTGAGTTCGATTCGTTTTTCAGACCAGCTACGATAGAGGAATGGCAAAAAAATGGGGTAGTATATGCTGAAAATAAAAGAACTGGTCAGCAATTACCTCTCAAAAAACAATTTTACGACGACTTTTTAGCAAACAGATCTAAACTGGATGTTAAGAAGGCCGCTAAAATGTTAGAAATTCCTTTGCTGATTGT
The DNA here is from genome assembly GCA_046074245.1 of Chitinophagaceae bacterium. Lineage (GTDB taxonomy): Bacteria > Bacteroidota > Bacteroidia > NS11-12g > UBA955 > JABMMZ01. The sequence goes on from JBJTNS010000279.1 coordinate 1,782, forward strand.
TCATGGCGATCAGGATGAAAGTGTCAATATTTCTCATGCTGAATTCCTTTACAACCAGGTGCAACATTCTATCTTTATCAAAGTAGAAGGGGGTAACCATACATTTGGTGCTAAACATCCTTTCAATCCTGAAACGGATAACAGCGAAATGCTGGATGAGTTGCTTGAAAACACTTTTGAATTCTTCCTGGACTAAGATTCAGTTTTACTTCCTAATTTGTGTTCTATCTTTCGTAGTAACTCAAATTGCTCTGCCTGAGATTCAAACAATGTTTTAATTTGTTCTTCCAGCAATAAGTCAATTTTCTGATGCAGCGATCTGATCTGTATTTCTGCTTTCAGGTTGATGAGGTAATCGTTCTCGCTGCGCTTTCTGTCTTTTTCTTCTTGCCGGTTCTGACTCATCATAATGATAGGAGCCTGTATAGCGGCAATACACGATAAAATAAGATTTAATAAGATAAAAGGATATGGATCGAACCTGTATACAGAAATTGCTACTGCATTGAATACAATCCAGCTAAATAAGACGATTCCAAAGCTGATAATAAACCTCCAGCTACCTCCAAATTTTGCCACCTGATCTGAAATTCTCTGACCTCTGCTCAGGGCTTCATCTGGTGGATTCATCAGATTCTGTACAATCAGTTGCTCTTCTTTGATGGCTTCTTCTACGATTTTGTGCAACTTCTCTATTCTGGCTGCTTCACCTCCGAAAATAGCTTCTATATTTTTTTTGCTCATAACTTGTTTTCTTAAACAAAGTTATGAAAAATAGCGTTTTATACCTGATTTTTTTTCCTAACGTATAACAGTTATTGTACCATTTACTGTCTTGATATCACTGCTGGCATTTTTAAGGGCGTAATTGAACAGATAGTAATAAGTGCCAGCCGGACAATCGGCTCCGCTGTTCATTACCTTGCCATTCCAGTTTAATTTCTGAGAATTGTCTGCATCTTCTGTCGATGAATACACCAACACGCCCCAACGGTTATAGATTTTTAAATCGTAAAATGATTCTCCTTCTATCTGAATGTCAAACTGGTCGTTTTTGTCATCTATTAACCCAGGTGTAATGACATTGTAAAGTTTAAAGTCGGATATAAAATCACTGATGACTAGCTGGCAGGTGGTATCCGCACATCCAAAAGGTAAGGTAGCTATCAGACAGACATTATACCTTCCTGTGTCGTTACCATAATTAAAGCTAGGATCATTGTCAGTAGAGCCAGCCGATCCTGCTTGTCCGAAATTCCAGTTCAGTCCCGCAAATGATGGGGTAGAGGTGTTGTGAAATATAAACTGTGGTGGAAGTGAGGCAGGATCAATTGTAAATGCTGCTTTTACACCTAATACAACAATGTTTTTAACAGCGCTGTCTCTGCATTGATCTTTAATGTTGTCGCTGTAATATGGATGAAGTTTGATGGTATAGGTACCGGCACTTTTAAAGCGGTGCGTATGTTGGGGAGTAAAGATAGTATCCAATACGCTGGTGTCACTAAAACTCCAGACATCATATTGATAGGCGGTATCACTCAGACTTCTGAAAACAACTTTATCTCCCGTGCACACTGTGTCTAATGCCTGTATGCCACTAGGTTTTAATGGTAATACCAGAACAGTTCTTTGTGTGTCTTTCTGAAATAACTTGTCTGGAAATGTGTTGAAACAATACTGGTACTTATTGGTAAAAGGATTGAAAACTGTGTCTATGCCAACCAGACTGATATAATAACGACCAGGTTTGGTGTAGTTAAAGTTCACTGTTTGCTTGTCGAATTTCTGTAAAGTCGAATTGGCTGAATCTCCGAATTGCCAGATGTATTGCTTACAGTTTTTGGATAAATTAGTAAATACTGCATTCAGAGATTGACATCCTATGGTGTCGCGTATGTTAAAATAGGGCTTCGGACCAATAACTTTAATATGAAACCTAACTGTATCAACACATCCTGAATAGGTTTCAACCATATGAGCTGCCGGAATACTGTCTAAGGAGGTATTCAGAGTTTGAAGAGGATTTCTTTGGAGTGAAGAAAAGGTTCCGTCTCCAAACTGCCAGGCAAATCTTTTAATGCTATCCAGATAAAATATAGGGAAAAACGTCCGGTATTTCGGATTTCTGTTAAAGGAAGAAGAACCAAAGAACTGTTTGAGCTCTGAACAATATACAATTCTTGCGGTGTTTTTGATATTAGCCCTGACATCCTGAACAAAGACTGAATCTACAAGGGTGTCTTTACAGCCAAAAGAATCGTTGATGTACATCCTGAATGGCAGAAGACCTCCTTTGTTGAATTTAACACAGGGACTGAATTTGTTGTTGATGCCACCCGCATCAGGGAAGTTCCACTGAACTCTGTTGTTCGGTGTATTCTGCGACCAGAATTTATTCTCGCGGTATGAATATAAACCTGGATAAAAGCAAACCGAATCGTACTTACAATTGATGTATTTTGGGGTATTGTAAGACATGATAAAACCTTTCTGTATCTCCACCTCCTTGCGACTAATACAACCGTTGATATTGGTTAGAACTATTTTTATCGGTGCATTGATGCCTGAATAATTATAGATATGAACGATGGAATCAATGTGCCGGTCTTTTGTAAATGTTGAGTCGTAATTGCCCGAATCTCCCCAGTAGATCTGCAGGGATTCTCCTTTCTTAAAATCTCCTTTCATCAGTTTAACAACTACTCTGAAGGGTCTGCATTCGTTGTACGCCACTACAGTAACACTGTCCTCAATAGGTGGCACAACCCTGATGTATTGTTGTCTGAATATGGTGTCAAAATAGGAGATAGTATCTGTGTGGATTTTAATAGAATCGTCGCCTATTACTTCTGCCCACTCTGGTAAAATAGTTTCAAATACATAGCCGACATCATAGCGACCTCTTAATGGCTTGTCTAATATTCCGGGAAAGTTAAGCCAGGTCTTACCACTGTCTATGCTGAATTTTTTTGGATAGGGAGGTTTGACATCGTCAAAAAAGAAGTTACCCTGACAAACTTTGAAGCTGTCTGGTTTAAGAATGGGACTGCAGTCTGACATATCCACAGTTACCCTCGCAGTATCAAAACAACCTGTTACAGTATCTGTTACAACCAGCATAGCCAACGATTTTCCTGCATTTTTCGGGTACTTGTGCCTCGTCCACCAATCGTTTGAAATATTACAGTTTTTGTACTTATTCTGATCTTTGGTTCTGTAATTAATGCAATTATCACCAGAAGGATCTTCTATTACCCATTTGTACTTTATTCTGTCGCGGTTGATGTTCTGAGTAACGTCGTAAAAATATACTTCTCTATTGCTGAAACACTGATTGATATCTATATATTTAATCCTGGCTATTGGTGCCATTATACGGTAATAGGCGTTAACCGTATGAACACATGAACCTCTGATGATTTCTACTCTTACATTGTGTTTGCCTACATACGACTGGGTGCCAAAGTACAAAGTACTGGTTTTTACCAACGGATTATATCCCCCGTCAACATACCATTTGATGTCATCACGATTAACATTTCTTATGTTAGCTTCGTTAAGAGAAAAATCATTGAAACATCTTACAGTATCCAGTAAAGTCATGTAAGTAGGTAATGAGTCTACTGTCACCTGCAGCGTTCTGGTAGTAGTATCTATGCAGTAATTGTTGGCATTGGCAATTAAACGGATAGTGATCAGTTTGGTAGTCGTAAAATTTCTGCAAATACTGTTATTGAAGTAAAACCCGGTATCTACTCTGAATGTGTCAATATACCATTTATAATGCGAATTGGCGGGCGTGGCGGGAGTAGAGGTGTTACGCAAACAAACTCTGGCTGTGCTGCAATTAACAAAATCACGTGTGATTGTGAAGTTGGTTTTGATGTTCTCTACAACATTCGTAATCAGATTGACGCTGTTCTTACAACCATACTTATCGGTCAGTTCGAGCTTAACCGTATACTTATCAGGTGCGCCGTAGGTGTGACAAATGCTGTCAAATTTCTTTGGATTGGTGCTTGTTGTATACGATCCATCTCCCCATACCAGCATTCTGCTGGTAATAGTTTGCCCGGCAACAGCAGGCGAACTGGTGTCCTTAAAACAAACCTGATTGCTCAGAAAACAAGTGTCACTGGTTTTTAGAAAGTAAAACGCTGGTTTGGGTAATCCTACTACTTCAATTGTCTGACTATCGGTAGCGTTGGTGCTGTTGGTGAAAGAAGCCTGAACAACTATGGTATATTTTCCTGTACTAGCATAAGTATGGGTCGGTGCAGTGGTCGAAGAAGTATAACCATCCCCGAAATTCCAGTTGATACTGCTTAAGGTTCTACCTGATGGTGGGGTGTAAGAAAAACTGGTGATGTTGCCAAGGCACTCGACGGCAACGGTATTTATTTTACCTTGCGAAAATGCTGTAGAGATGAAACCTATAGAAAAGGAGAACAATAAAAGTCTCAGAAATTGCATGCGCTTCAAAAGTACTTAATTTAATTTAAACTAACTATCTTCGATAAAAAAATGACAATGGATTTACATTTATAATCAGTTAATTAGTGTTTTCAGAATAAATCAGAGCTTTTAACGGTACTTTCATAAACTTTTTGTGCTTTTTTAACCTAAAAGAGTACTTTTGCATGCTTAAATTTTGAACCGTTTCCAGTACCATATCAACTCTGTTGTTGCTGCTCTCTACAGCAATGGTCTGCGTCACGCTGTTCTTTGCCCCGGTAGTAGAAATGCACCTATCATCATGGCTTTTGCCAGATTTGGTAAAATTACCTGTCATTCTGCAGTAGATGAGAGAGCTGCTGGCTTTATTGCTCTGGGAATTGCAAAACAAACTCAAAACCCCGTAGCTGTTGTGTGCACCAGTGGATCTGCTCTGGCAAATATTTACCCGGCAGTTCTGGAGGCTTTCTATATGCAGGTGCCTCTGCTGGTAATTAGTGCCGATCGTCCTGCCGAAATGATAGATCGATGGGATGGTCAGACCATTCATCAATTCAATATTTTTGGTCAGCATGTTAAAGGTTCTTTTACTACACCTGATTCGACAGTTGAAGATGTAAGCGATGATTTTATTTCAGCTGCCAATGATACTTTCCGCGCTGCCACAGGCAAGTTAAAAGGTCCTGCTCACCTTAACATGCCACTGGCCGAGCCGCTCTACGAGGCGGTTAATGAGACCTTTATTTATCCCGAACTTTCTCATCCAATTTCTTCAGGAAAAACTTCTAGTCAGATACCAGAAGCTCTGATTTCTGCCTTAAATACTTCATCTAAAGTAATGATGCTTTTTGGCGCCGACTACTCTGACGCTGATTGCCAGACAATAAAAGAGCATAAACATATGGTTGTTCTGGCAGATTTGATCTCTAACCGCCGTCATCTGCAATCGGTTTCCAACTGGGAGGCTATTTTGCTTCAGTCTGAAAACACAGATGTATTAATGCCTGAAGTACTTATTACATTTGGGAAAATGGTGCTCAATAAAACAATGAAGCAGCTGTTGCGTCTTCAGAATATTCAGCACTGGCACATCGACGAATCAGCTTATTGCGCAGATACTTATTTTAGTTCGCCTAAGCTTGTTGAAATGAAGCAGGCTGATTTTTTAAACTGGCTGAATCAGCAATCTTTTTCTGTAAATTCCAGCTTTCTCCAGATCTGGAAGTCGGCTTCAGATAAACAATTCAGTTCTTTTCAATATACTGAGTGGTCTTTTGGCGAATTAACTGCGATAAATGAACTTTTAAAACAAATTTCTGATAAGGCTGTTCTGCATGTATCCAACAGTATGTCGGTGAGAAATGCTGCTTATATGGCTTCGTCCTTGTCTCCGGAAGTTAAGGTGCATTGCAACCGTGGAGTAAGTGGTATTGATGGATGTACCAGTGCCGCCATAGGTATGGCAATGTCAGATCCAGAGCATCGGCATATTTTAATCAGTGGTGATATCGCTTTTTTGTATGATATCAATGCGTTTTTAATTCAGAAACTTCCAGCCAATTTAACCATAGTAGTTATGAATAACGGGGGAGGAGGAATCTTTAAAATTCTGGATGGTCCTGCCGGTATGCCCGAACTTAATCCATACGTATTCACGCCTCAGAAATATAATCTTTCAGACCTGGCTAAAACGTACGGCTTAAATTATTATAAAGCTATAAATACTGAAGAAGTAAAGTCGAGCATCTCTGTTGCTTTTTCAAATGCATCCTGCTCATTAATAGAAATTGAAACAGATGCAGATAAAAATTCAAAACAATTTAAACAATACAAATCCAATAAGATATGAGTCAAAGAGAATGGCAAACCATTAAAACCTACGACGAGATACTGTTTGAGTATTTCGAAGGGATTGCTAAAATTACCATCAACCGCCCGCGTTACAGAAACGCTTTCACACCAAAAACCAATATCGAAATGATAGATGCAATGGACTATGCCCGCGAGCATCCGGATATTCAGGTGGTGGTGCTTACTGGCGCAGGACCGGATGCCTTCTGCAGTGGTGGCGACCAGAATATAAAAACCATAGGAGGTTATAAAGACGAGCATGGCGTTCCAAGATTGAATGTACTGGAATTACAGAAAAAAATCCGTTCACTTCCTAAGCCAGTGGTAGCCATGGTCAATGGTTTCGCCATTGGTGGTGGACATGTGCTTCACGTTGTCTGCGATTTGAGTATTGCCAGTGATAACGCCAGATTTGGTCAGACCGGACCAAGAGTAGGAAGTTTCGACGGCGGTTTTGGTAGTTCTTACCTGGCCAGAATAGTAGGGCAGAAAAAGGCCAGAGAAATCTGGTTCCTTTGCAGACAATATACCGCTCAGGAAGCCTTAGACATGGGTTTAGTAAACGCAGTAGTGCCACAGGCAGAACTGGAAAACGAGGTGGTTAAGTGGTGTCACGAAATGATGCTGATGAGTCCGATAGCACTCAGAATGATCAAATACGGACTGAATGCAGAGCTCGACGGACAGGCGGGTATACAGGAACTGGCAGGAAGTGCTACTTTGCTGTACTACTTCACAGATGAAGCACAGGAAGGTCGCAACGCCTTTGTAGAAAAGCGCAAACCCGACTTCAAAAAATTCCCTAAATTCCCTTAATAAGGGAAAATAATACTGAAAAGACAATTGGACGGAAAGCGGTTCAATTGTCTTTTTTTTGTCATAAAATCTGAGTTTTTGAAATAATGCTTCTGAGGGGGCGTTAGAAAAGAAAACTTGTAAATTTTTTAAATAATTCCGTAAGGAAAAGAGTGATTTTATCACGGGTGTTTTTAGCGTAAAATATGAATAAAGTTATTGTTAACAATGGGTTAGATTTTTTGTTGCAACGAATACACTTCACATTAAATTCATTTTGGCATCATTTAGAATTAATCGAAAAAATTT
>JBJTNS010000280.1:0-12303 GCA_046074245.1 Chitinophagaceae bacterium
TTCTTTGTTGGCGCCGCTGCAGGTGGCATCTGGAAAACTACCAATGGCGGTGTTACCTGGTCTGTCAATACAGATTCTCTTCCAACTCTCGGGGTCTCTGCTATCGCAGTTACTAAATCTAATCCTTCTGTGATGTACTTCGGCTCGGGCGATCGCGATGCTGGTGATGCTGTAGGTTATGGTGTTTTTAAAAGTACCAATGCGGGTGCTAGCTGGACAATCAGTAATTCTGGAATGGGTAACCGCACAGTTGGTAAATTAATTATTGATCCTAATAATGCTTCAACTCTTCTGGCTGCCTGTAACGGCGGTATTTATCGCTCAACTAATGCCGGCGCTTCGTGGACACAGGTTTTCTCGGGTGGATTCTTTAAGGATATTGTCTTCAAACCCAATAATAGCAATGTGGTTTATGCCACCAAAGATGGTCTGCTCTACAGGTCGCTAAATAATGGTCAAACCTGGACGGCTATGACTGGTGGACTACCTACTACCGGTGTCTCTCGTGCAGTGATTGAAGTAAATGCCCTCGACCCTAAACTGGTCTATTTCTGGATCGCTAATGGTAGCGTACATAAAGGGTTCTATCTGTCAAGAGATAGCGGAACAACTTTCAGAACTCAATCAACTACGCCCAATCTGCATGATTATTCAACTACAGGTAGCGGTACCGGCGGTCAGGCCTGGTACGATATGGATATGGTCTCAGATCCTACAAGCGCAGCTATCGTATACTGCGGTGGTGTCAATATCTTTAAATCGTCTGACACAGGGAAAACATGGACCATCGCTGGTTACTGGGTAAACCAGATTCACGCCGATCAGCATGAACTTGAAGCTGACCCTATTACTAAACGTATATTTGCGGCTAATGACGGCGGTCTCTACGCATCAAGAAACAAAGGTACTCCATGGGTGCCTCTGAAAAGTGGTCTTGGTATCGCTCAAATCTATAAGATGGATGCCTCAAGAACCAAGAAAGATATTCTTATCAATGGCTACCAGGATAATGGAACTGGTAACTATAACAATGGCTGGTATACAACTTACGGAGGGGATGGTATGGATTGTGCAATTGATCAGACCGATTATCGGTACAGTTACGGTGAACTATACTACGGTAGTATCTTCAGGGTTTTTAACGTGAATGCTCAGGCTACCATCGCAAACAATGGTTACATTGCCGCAGGTAGTGATACTATTAATGAATCTGGTGCCTGGGTAACCCCTATTACGCTTAAAGAGGGTAGTGGTAATACCATGTATGTGGGCTATAAAAATATCTGGAGAAGCAATAATATTAAAAGTTCTCCTGTTACATGGAAAAGAATTTCTTACAATCTGGGGGGGGTTAATAATGTCGATTTTAGAGAACTGGAAAGTAATATCGCTAACCCAGATATTCTCTATGCTTCGCGCTCTAATGGCACTTTCTTCCGATCTGATAATGTAAATGCCACCACCCCAACGTGGACCAGTATAACGCAGCCTGTAGCCGGAGTGATTAATACAATTGAAACTGACCCAAGAAATGCTAATGTGGTTTATATTGGAATTGGTGCCAGAGTATACCGCTCAACCAATAAGGGTAATTCGTGGACGCAAGTGGCAAGTACCATGTCAAATAACGTGGCAGCTGTTCTGCTGGATACTTCTAACAAAAAAAGAGGTATTTATGTTTCTACCGCTGGTGGAGGGGTATGGTATACTGATACCACTCTAAATGTCTGGCGCTACTTCAGCAAAGGTTTGCCTAATACTGCCAATGTAACTGATCTTGAAATGTACTACGAACCAACTAAAAAATGCAATTGCAGTGTTCTTTATGGTTCAACCTACAACCGGGGTAATTTCTATACCACCATATACAATGATGGTACCCAGAAGCCTGTTGCACTGCTCGAATCTTATGATACTGTCGTTTGTAAATCAAATACTGTTTCATTTAAAGATAAATCGTGTTACGCTCCTGGTAGGTTTAAATGGGAATTTACACCTTCATCTGTTAGTTTTGTAAATGGTACCGATTCCAGTTCTTCTTCTCCGACAATCAGCTTCGGTGCCGTCGGTAAATACGCCTTTAAATTTATGGCCGAAAATTGTAACGGTACTGATACCATGACTGGTACTGTAATCGCCGGCGATACTCTTAAAACAGCTTGCGTAACCTCTACTACCAATAGCGTCTCTGGTCTCGGGATTTTTAGTGTGGAATTGTCTACACTTAACAGAATCTCTTCTGGCAGAAACCCTGAAGGTGCCTACGTAAACCTTGGTTGTACAAAAGTAGTTAAACTTAAAAAAGGGAAAAAATATACGCTCAAAGTTTTAACAGGTTCAACCTATACCGAACAGGTTAAAGCGTTTATTGATTATAATAATAACGGGACCCTTAATGATGCCGGTGAACTGGTCTATCAGCCCGCAGCGAATGTCTTAACACATATAGACTCCTTTACTGTTCCTACTACTGCTGTTACCGATAAAATCCTTAGACTTCGTATCCGGAGTGATTATATTTCTATAGGTACTAACCCTTGCTCTACACTCTCTTATGGACAAACCGAAGACTATGGTGTTTATATTGAATCAGATAATTTAACGCCTAAGTTTGTAACAGATGTGCCTAACAGGTGTCAGGACCAATCTGTGAAATTCATAGATTCTACTAAGGGTGTTGGTGCCAGCTATTCATGGAACTTCGGCTCTGGTGCTGTGCCTGCATCTGCCACTGGTAAAGGTCCGCATTCTGTTAAATATACCTCTGCAGGATACAAAAAGGTAACCCTGATTGTCGATTCTAAATCCTATTCTAAAGATAGTGCTGTGCTCATATATTCTGCACCTAATCTATCTATTAGTTTTACAAAAGGGGATAGCAGTGTGTGTAAATTTAAACCTTTTACCTTAAAGGCTAATGATGCTAATGCCTCTTCTCCTGGTTATCAATGGCGATTAAATGGTGTTAATATCTCCGACTCAATCTTTGCTGTCTTCAGAAAATCATCTTCAGCATACTCTGATAGTGGCATGTATTCTGTGATAGCTTCTACAACAAATTGTAAAGATACAGCATTTCAGAAAGTGAAAGTCAGACATTTGCCAGTAGCCCGATTTACTGTCAATGACTCAACTCAATGCTTCAATGGTCATAGTCTTTCTCTAACAAATGCTTCTTCAATAACACAGGGAACCTACAAAAATACCTGGTTCTTTGGTGATAATGTTTCCGATACTGGTTACTCTAAAACATATGTCTACAGTTCTTATGGTAGTTACACTGTAAAATTGCGTTCAGTAAGTAATTACGGATGTGTTGATTCGTTTACTAAACCTGTTCAGATTTACGAAAACACTGTCCCTGGTTTTGCTATAAATACGAGTGCTCAGTGCTTTAATTCTAATAGTTTTAATTTCACGAATTCATCCACTCTTAATACTGGTACATATAACAGTCAATGGTCTTTTGGTGATGGTTCATTTAGCAGCCTTAAAAATCCGCCTTCTAAAACTTACTCAACTTATTTCTCTAGCTACAAAGTTAAACTGGTCAACCTAACTGACAAACTATGTAAAGATAGTATTGAAAAAACAATCATCCTTTATCCTAATCCGCTTGCTAATTTTAGTGTTAACGATTCAACTCAATGTGTAAGAGGAAATACCTTTAACTTTACTGGTAGCTCTAGCATCAAAAGCGGAACATTTACCTCTAACTGGAATTTTGGTGACGCTCAGTCTTCGTCCCTGATTTCTCCTTCACATGTATATACTCTGCCGGGAAATTACACGGTCCGCTTAATATTGAATAGTAATCAGAATTGTAAAGATACTATGGATAAACTCATCAGTGTTTACCACCAGCCACAAGCTAAGTTTACTATTAATGATAGTACCCAGTGTCTGAAGGGAAATGCTTTAATGTATACACAGACTTCAAGTATCGCTCAGGGTACTTTTTCTCATACCTGGTTCCTTGGCAATGGAAATACATCTACTGCTAATACTGTTAGTCTTACTTATGCGAAAGATTCTACCTATTGGGTGAAATTAAAAGTTATCAGTAATAATGCCTGCTCCGATAGTATCATTAAACCTGTTGTAATCTTCCCTCAAACTCTGGCAAATTTCAATATAAATTCGACTCCACAATGTTTTAAAGCCAATAGCTTTACTTTTGCCAATACCTCAGCTCTAAAATCAGGTACATATACCAGCAACTGGAACTTTGGCGACTTATCTGGGTCTGTACAAACAAATCCTCCTGCTAAAAACTATTCAGTTTTCAAAGATTCATTATTTGTGTCTCTGTATACCTCTACCAATAACTCATGCAAGGATACAGTGTCGAAATTGATCAGACTTCTATCAAGTCCGTATCCGGCTTTTGCTATCAACGATTCCGATCAGTGTGAAAATGAAAATTTGCTAAGTTTCACCAATCAAAGTACTTCAAATAATAACACACTCGCTTCTACATGGTATTTTGGCGATAATACATCTGCTTCTACAGCAAATACTCAGCATAAATATCTGAATGAAGGGACCTACAAGGTAAAACTGATACTTACCTCAAATCCTCAGTGTAAAGATAGTCTGACAAAAAATATTACAATTTATCCTAGTCCTCTGGCTGGTATAAATGTTAACGATTCAAACCAATGTCTGAATGGGAATTTGTTTATTTTTTCTAATCTTTCAGTGATCAGTTCAGGAACTTATAATTCATCCTGGAAGTTTGGTGATAATAATTCTTCTGCGGTCACAGCACCAGCTCATATTTACAACGCAAAAGGCAGTTATAAGGTTCAATTAATAGTCAATAGCAATTTTAATTGTAAGGATACGGCTGAACGTATGATGGAGGTTTTTGAATCTCCAAAAGCCATGTTTGATTTGGATGATTCTGTATTGTGTCTGAGAGGTAATCTGGTAAAAATGACGGATAAATCCATTTCTTCTCAAGCTTATACCAGAACTTGGTTAGCCGATATGTCAGTGTTAAATTCAACTGCTTTCAGTGTTCAGCATAACTTTACCGATACTGGATTTAAAACTATTCAACTACTGCTCATTAGCAATCAGCTCTGTCGCGATAGCATCTCTAAGAAAGTCTATATCGCTCCTCATCCTGTGTATACCATCAATGGCCTTACTACCATATGTAAGGATGAAACATTAAGCCTTAACGCTAGTCCGGTTTCAGCTAATTCATATCAGTGGAAGTTTGATCAGGATAATTTCAGCACTTCTTCAGCTTTCTCCCGCCTTTGCTCAAGTGCTGGAAATTTTAAACTACTGGTTATTGCAACCAATACATTCAATTGCATCGACTCACAATGGAGAGATATTGTAGTGAATAAACTGCCTGTTCCGGTTATTAGTTTTGATGGTTTGCCTTCTTCTAATGGAAAAGGAATTGATATCAAAGTAAGCGATGTTACAGGTATTCCTGTTAATTCTAGAAACTGGCAATTCTCTAATGGCTCAATTGGCAGTAATATCAGCGAAATTCTGGTATTTACTGATAGTGTAACGCTAACAGCTAAACTAACGCTAACAGATACCAATGGTTGCACTGGTACATCTGCTTTAACTAAGTTCTTTATCATTCCGAATAGTTATTACCTGCCAAATACTTTCACACCTGATGGTGATAAAATTAATGATGAGTTTAAACTCAGTGGATTTATTCAGATAAGAAATTTTTCAATGAGAGTATACAACCGCTGGGGAGAGCAGGTCTTTGAAAGCAATCATCCTGATAAAGGCTGGGATGGAACATTTATGGGTGAAAAAGTGCCTAATGGCAGTTTTATTTACATCGTAGAATTCGAAGATATGACCGGTACTAAAATTGAGAAGAAAGGCTATATTATGGTGATGCGCTAATGGTACCAGACCACTCTATACTAATCGATCTCGTAACTGTTAAAATGCCATTTGGCAAATACAAAGACCGTTTGCTATGCGACCTTCCTGTATCTTATCTGGAATGGATGCATGGCAAAGGGTTCCCCAAAAATAAACTGGGTATGCAGTTGCATACGATTTATGAGATTAAAATAAATGGGTTAGAAGAGCTGCTTAAACCGCTGAAGAAATAAATTAGTCGGTTTTAACTCGGGTAAAACTGAAATTTACATCGCCTTCATGCATCTTTAAAAGATGATCCGACAACAAGTCAACTTTAAAATGTCTTGTCGTATCTGGCTCAGCATATTTTAAATGCAAAGTATGGTCGGAATATGACCATTTGCCGTACATATGCTTGTTGACTGAATTGATATGATACTCAAACGCACTGTCTTTCTGTAAAATCATAACGTCATTGTCGCCAATACTGAACAAAGATTCTGAATGCTTCTCAACAGACGTGTATTTCCATTGACCAGCAACTAGGACTGACTCTGGTTTGTATTGACAGGAGGAAAATACAAGAATCAGCATTAGAAAACTAAGTTGACTATTTGCGTTTGTCAATTTCATCTCTGATCTGGGCGGCTTTTAAATAATCCTCATTGCGCAATGCTTCGTCTAATAAGTCCTCTAACTCGTCTATCGATTTGTCTTTGTACTTATTGCTCAGGTTCTTTTCATTACTTGCAGGGGGCTCGTTATTGTCTCTGCCTGGCTTCTCTATATCATCATTGTCATCCAGAACAATGCCCGCCTGCTCTAAAATATCTTCAGTCGTAAAAATAGGGCAGTTGTAGCGCACTGCAATGGCTATTGCATCACTGGTTCTACAATCAATATTGATCTTTTCGTCTGTGTTTTCACAAACCAGTGTGGCATAAAATACACCCTCTTTTAAAAGATGAATGAATACTTCAGAAATTGTAAAGTTGAGTTTCTTGCCGAATAACACAAATAAATCATGCGTTAACGGACGCTCGGTATTAATGCCTTCCAAAGGAATAGCAATGGCCTGAGCTTCAAATTGACCGACTATTATCGGTAATTTACGTTCTCCATTTACTTCACTTAAAATTAAACTATAAGAACCTTTAATTTGTGAAGGCGCTATTCCATATATGTCTAATTCGACTTTCTTCAAGCTATTTTAGTTTTTTGCAGCTTTTGCTGCCTGAATCAGTTGTGGTAATACCTCAAATGCATCTCCAACAATGCCGTAATCTGCAGCTTTAAAGAACGGAGCTTCCGGATCTTTATTAATTGCTACTATAACTTTACTGCTGCTAACACCTGCTAAATGCTGAATGGCACCTGAAATGCCAATGGCAATGTATAAATTTGGTTTAATTGTAATACCTGTCTGACCCACGTGCTCGCCATGTGGTCTCCAGCCCATATCACTTACTGGCTTTGAACAGGCTGTCGCTGCACCTAAAATGTCAGCTAACTCTTCAACCATGCCCCAGTTCTCTGGACCTTTCATACCTCTTCCCGCAGATACTACGATCTCCGCTTCCGTTAACGGAATTTTACCCGCCGCTTTTGAAGTAGAAGTGATGGTGGTTTTTCCTGCACCGCTGCCACTGATTGTTTCAGTTGTAATGCTTACAGGTTGCTCTTTTAGTTCTGTGCTATTCGGAGTTATGGCAATTAATTTATTCGCTCTGTCTAACGTTACATGAGCAAAGCCTTTTCCTGAAAATACACCTCTTTTTACTTTAAATCCTGCACTGGTATCAGGTAATGCTATAACATTACTTGCCATAGAAGCATTCATTAATACCGCTATTCTTGGTGCTATTGATTTTGCTTCATAGGTGTTAGCCACTACTACCTGCGTAATACCATTGGCTGACATAGTTTTGGAAACTTCGTTGCTGTAAACTTGTGCATCAAATGCCGAAATGCCATCTATGCATATTAATTTGCTGACACCATATTGTGCCAGTTTCTCCGCTTCGCCGGCATTGGGTGTACCAACACATACTGCTGTTACCTGTCCATTGCTGATTTGTGATGCGTATGATGCAGCTTCTAAAACTGCTTTCTTGAAAATACCTTCTGAGTTTTCTGCGTATATCCCGGTCATGTCTTATGCGATAATTTTGGCTTCGTTTTTTAAAATGTCTATTAACTGTCCTGCGTTCTGTGCATCTATAATTTTAACAGCCTGCTTTGCTGCTGGTGTCTCAAAACTGATGTAGGTACTGGCTGTTTCTGTTGAAACCGGCTCTACCACATTTAAGGGCTTTGTTCTGGCTGCCATAATACCTTTCATGTTTGGAATTCTTGGCTCACATAAATCTTTCTGTGCACTGGCAACTACCGGTAAACTGCTATTGATGCTCTGTCTGCCTCCATCAATATCTCTCTCAAACATCGCAACTCCATCCTGTACGTCTATCTTGGTACAAACGTTTACAGATGGCCAGTCTAACAAGGCGCCTAATAATCCGCATACCTGTCCTCCGTTGTAATCTATACTCTCTCTGCCGGTTAAAACCATGTCATAACCGTTTGCTTTAACGATAGCAGCTACCTGCTCTGCAACAAACTGTGCGTCTTTTGGCTCAGCATTGATTCTGATCGCATCATTCGCACCAATCGCCAGAGCTTTTCTTATTACGGCATCCGCATCTACTAATCCAACCGTTACTACTGTTACACTGCCACCAGTCTTTTCAGTAATCTCTAATGCCTTGGTTAATGACAATTCGTCGTATGGATTAATGATGAATTGCACACCCTGGGTGTTGAATTTTGTATCGTTATCTGTAAAGGTAATTTTGGTAGTGGTATCTGGAACCACACTCATGCACACTAGAATTTTCATTTATGCTCTTAAATTATTTTGCAAAATTAAGTATAAAATGTGCTAAGAAAAAATGAGTTTTGCAAAGTAATTAACAATTTCAAAAAGAATGGATCGTGTCGCTCAGATTAAACAATTACTGGTATCATCACCTCATGATATCTTTCTTAATTATGCCCTGGCTATGGAGTATATGTCTGTCGATGACTTTCCTCAGGCTATTCAACAACTTGAATTGGTTAAATCCATTGAGTCTGATTACCTGCCACTTTTTTATCAATTGGCAAAATGCTATGAAGCCATCAATAACAGTTCAATGGCCATACAAACCTATGAACAGGGAATGTCTGTGGCCGAGACAAAAAACGATAGAAAAACACTCAATGAACTAAGAAGCGCTCTCGAAGAACTTACATTTTAATAACATGGAACTGGAAAGTAAAAATCCTCACTTTAAACAAACTGTTGTCAATAAAATGGCAATCAATCACTTTATGAATTTTATTGGCTTCGAAGCTACACAAATCGAAGCTGGCTATATTGAAGGTGAAATTCAACTTCAGCAACACCACCTTCAGCAAAGTAATTTTGTACATGGGGGGGTAACTTCAACTGTGGCTGATCTGGTAATGGGGTTTGCTGCTTTTACTTTAGTGCCGGAAGGGCAGGGTACTGTAACTTCTGACCTGAAAGTGGCCTATCTACGTCCCGGTATTGGCAATAAATTAATCGCTAAAGGTCGCGTGATAAAAGCAGGAAATATGCTGTTCTATTGCGAAGCTGATATAATATGTGTTCATCCGGAAAAAGGCGAACAACTCATCGCTCGTGGATACTCCACTATGTGTGCGGTGAAACACTAATTACCATTTACTAACCAATGGCATTATCCTGCCTCTGCCAAACGCTTTTTTGCTAACTCTTAAAATGGGTGGCGCCTGGAATCGCTTGTACTCACTATTGTTTACCAGCTTGATTACTTTTTCGACAACAGCTCTTTCAATACCAGAACTGATAATGCTCTCTGGATCTTTCTGCTCAACTACATAAGCCTGAAGAATGCTGTCTAAAACAGGATATTCGGGTAAACTGTCACTGTCTTTCTGATCGGGTCGCAACTCGGCACTAGGAGCCTTGTTAATAATGCTCTCAGGTATTCTGTTTTCGTCTCTGTTGATATAATCCGCTAACTGATAAACTTCGGTTTTGAACAAGTCGCCAATAATACTTATACTGCCACACATGTCGCCATACAATGTCGAATACCCTACAGACATTTCACTCTTATTGCTGGTGTTCACTAAAATATGCCCCAGCTTATTACTTATGGCCATTAAATAAACTGCTCTGCTTCTGGCCTGAATGTTTTCTTCCGCCAGATTAAATGGAAGTCCTTTAAATAATTCACTCAATCCACTCTCAAATGCCCTGAAGGTGTTTTCAATGGGTATAATGCTGTACGAATTTCCTAATTGCTCTGATAATAACCTGGCATCACTGACGCTGCCCTCAGAACTATACTGCGATGGTAATAATACTGCATGCACATTCTGACTGCCTATTGCATCACTTAACAGAGCTTGTACCACAGCCGAATCAATGCCCCCTGAAGACCCCAGAACCGCTTTTTTAAATCCCATCTTCCCGAAATAATCACGTATGCCAAAAACTAAGGCCTCATAGATGTCTGCAATATGTTCTGTCTCTGCTGAAACTTCAGACAGTTGATTACTTCCGATTTCTACATACGAAATGTCTTCAGCAAAAGACGGACTCTGATGAATAATGGCTCCTTCTTTATTTAAAACAACAGAACTTCCGTCAAAAATCAAATCAGTGTGTGCCCCAACCTGATTGACATACACCAAGGGTAACTGATACGTCTTGCTTTGTTTTATCAATACATTCATCCGTTCAGCTTTCTTCCCGTGATTGAATGGAGAGGCGGATAAATTAATGATTAACTCGGGCGCGTGAACCGACAATAACTTCAAGGGGTTGTCCTGATAATCGAATCTGTCCATCTCATGCCACAAATCTTCACAAATAGTGATAGCAATTTTTTTGCCTCGTATTTCAATGGTTCTGAAAATATCATTAACCTCAAAATATCTGGATTCATTAAATACATCGTAAGTTGGCAATAAGGTTTTGTAAATTACATCTACTATTCTGCCTTCTTCAATGACACAAGCCGAATTATATAACCTTCTGCCTGTCTCTTCCGGATTCTCCATTGGGCAACCTATCACTGCTGTGATGCCTTTGCACTCTGACGCAATGGAATGGATAGCAGTTTTACAGGATTCTATAAAGTGCGGATAATCTAATAAGTCATCTGGTGGATAACCACAAACCGCCAGTTCGCTGAATACAATCAAATCAGCTGACTGATCTTTTGCTTCTCTGATGGCTGATATTATCTTTTTAGAATTGCCTGGTATATCAGCAATTATGTAGTTAAGTTGAGCTAAAGCTATTTTCATGAAAATCTGGAAGTAAAACTTCCTCTGAGATTAAAAGAATAAACCAATCTCCAGTCCAACAACATTGTTGATGGCCTTGGTTCTGTTGTCATCCAGAAAATCTGTAAAACCGTTGTTGAATCTTAAGCCACTGTAAAAACTGGTATTACCACTTAAGTTGTATTCTATTCCGGCACCTAATACCATCGCACATCTGAAAACATTGATGTTATCAGTGTAACCAACAAAATCATATCTGTCGCTCTCTCCGTCGTTTGGTATGTATTTCTCATCCGTTGGGAAATTCTTTCATGTGCCTCCAGTAGGAGATGCTAATGTACTCACATTGCTGCCAATGATGAAGCCTGGCGCTAGTCCGAACTGACCCCAGTATCTCATTCCGTTACTTTCTTTTGTTCTGAATTTAAAGGTTAATGGAATCTCAACATATTTTAAATTGTACTTGTAACTGATCTTATCGTACAATCCAAAATTTGGTAAGGTTTGAACAGTGGTATCTTTCATTTTTACTTTGTTAGACATTGATGTTACCAATATCTCACCAGCAAAATAATAGTTGTCAGCTAGTTTAACATCTGTCATTACGCCAAATGAAAACCCTATGCCTGAACCATCCTGCAAAATATTATTCGTTTTTGGCTTTGCCCAGTTAAATCCTGGTATAATTTTGAAACCTACTCTGAAGTCTCTGTCGTCCTGCCCAAATACACTTTTGCCGAAAAATAAACTTAAGGCCAATAAAAGTGAATACTTTGTCGTTAATTTCATATCAAATAATGTTTTCTTTGCACAAAAATGAAGAAATTTTTCCAATTAACAGCTACAGCATTTGCAGTATTTTTACTTTTGTTTTTCACATCTTGTAACTCTAACCGACTCGATGTAGATATCTCTGATATCAAGGTTAAATTAGATATCAGACATTTCGAAGACGACCTGTTCGAAAACAAACTAACAGACTATCCATCTTTCATAAAAAAGTACCCTTATTTTTTCTCTGATTATACTCTGGGAATCTTAAGCTTTCCCTATAACACCGCAGAAGAAGCTTTCCCTCAGCTGATGCTCTACAAAACCGATGTTAAT
>JBJTNS010000281.1:0-4308 GCA_046074245.1 Chitinophagaceae bacterium
TCTGGTACAACTGTGATTACCCTGACTCAGTAGACTATGTTAAATCATGTGAAAATGGGGTGATGTATGATCGGTTCGATCAAGTAGTGAATGAATCTTCGGCTGGGCATTATACTCTAGATCCACAGGAACCTTATTATACTTTTGTTTGTGCAGATTCAACTAATTGTACCAAATATAGTACCCAAATAAAATTCATGGATATTATACAGATTCCTGCATCGACCTCCAATAATTTAACAGGCATGTACAACAGAGAAGAAAACCCTTGCTGTTTTATTGATCTGTCAGAGGCGGAATGCGATGGTGAAACACCGCTAACTTTCGGACAGGAAATACAAGTGTATGACATGAATGCAGATTTCCTGTACCAGACCAATCTGGAGTTATACGGTGGTACCGTTCTTGTTTTTAGATTCTGCCCTCCTCAATGTGATACAGCCTCAAATGTTATTAATAATTGGTATAGTATCGTTATTCGTAATGATGAATGTAGCTTCTGTCGTATGGATTTTATGTGCGATTCTATTTCTGATCCAGAACCATTCGTTATCTTAAATTATCCTTCTGGAAAACCAAAGGATAATCTTGGCTTATTTGAGGGAAAATCTGCTAATAATGGCCCGATAATAAAGCCTGTAAAACCTCAAAAATTACCGCCAAGTATTTCTATTTACCCTAATCCTACTCAATCTGAAGTTAATGTAAAAATAGTAAGCGTTAATTCTGCCAATATTACTGTTAATATCACTGATATGGCAGGAAAATCAGTTTACAAAAATTCTTATAAGACAACGAATAATCAACTAACAACTAGCATCAATCTGTCTGAGCTTGTAAGCGGCATTTATACTGTTTATATCCCTGAACTTAATTACTATTACAAACTAGTTATAATCAAATAACATTTGTTAATGTAAAATATAAAGTCCCGCTAAAATTACCTTTGACGGGACTTTTTACTTCCCCTCGAAATTCAAATTAACTGGTTCTTTTTGAATCGTCGTAGATGGCGGGATGTCTGAAATAATCTCTATGGTCATATCATCAAACCAGATCTAACCTTTGCCTGAAAGTAAGGCACCAAAATAATAATAATTTATCTGTAGTCTCCAAACAATTAGTGGGTGTGTTTTAAAGCTGAGCTCTCTTCGCTCGTTTGCTATTTGATAAAGAGTTTAAATGTGAGTGCGGAGTTTAACCTCAACCCCCATAACTCACAAAAGTAAATACCATGCGCGAACGGTTTAAGTCGATGCTGTCTTGTATCGCTCTGATGCTGTCTTTCTGCTCTATCTTGCGTCTGTGAGCCTGAACTTGCTTCTTCTTGGTTTTA
Source organism: Chitinophagaceae bacterium (assembly GCA_046074245.1). GTDB lineage: Bacteria > Bacteroidota > Bacteroidia > NS11-12g > UBA955 > JABMMZ01. The sequence goes on from JBJTNS010000281.1 coordinate 1,337, forward strand.
TGAACGGGTAAACTAATAGCACTTATGCCTTTTTGTGGACGGATGTCTGCTCCTGATACTGCCTCGCGCTCACACGAACTCATTAGCAAAATCAAAAGACAAAAACCTGTTAGTAATCCTTTTTTTGATGTGTGCCCTAACTTGCCTGCCTTGCTTAATTCTAAATACCTCATAATTGAAAAAACTTGAATAGTCCTGCGACAGTCTGATACTGCCTCGCTCTGATACATTGTCTGACCTGCTAAATTCTGGTCTTTAATTAATAGACAATCCGAAAAAACATTACGCTGCAATTTCTAAATAAAAAAAACGCCACACATTGCTGCGTGGCGTCAATTACCAATTACTGTATCCTTAATTTTCTAACTCTAATGCTATGTTATGTGCACTTAATTGCATCGGAAATCCTGAAATTTTTTCCATTAATTCCGGTAATGCCACTCTGTGCTTAATCTTATAAGCCAGCAGATACAACAATGCTTCTGCGCTTATTAAGGTCATCTTCTTTATGTCGGTATTCCACTGGATATACGACACAAAATCCTGATGATGTCCTTCAAATTGATTACTTACTACAAAATACCCAATCTTCTTGTAACCTTCTTTCTTTAAATCATTACAAAAATCGCCGACATACGATTTGATCATACGTCTGTCTTTCTCAAAATAAATCGCTGAATCTTCAGCTGCATCTACTAAAAATGCAATATTCTCTTCTCTGAATTTTAATACGGCATACGGACCATAAGCAGATCCCGCTGCAGATAACTCAACTTTAAAATCCAGTTGATGAAAGGCTTCAAATACTAAGTGCCCAAAGTCTGATGCTCCATCACTGCTGCGCTCTGCAGACATCTGATGATCAAGAAAACGACTCAGCCTTGGCATCACATAATCACGAATGTCTATCGGTTCTGATACCGAATTTATTGGCTGCTCTGTTGCTGCCTCTGCCACAACTGCTTTAGTTTGTACCTGAGGTGCTTGCTGCTGCTCGTTCTTTGGAGCCAGATATGGCTCGCTGACTGGTTTACTTTTATAATTCCAGAAAGCATGCTCAATCTCCCAGAAGGTGATAATCTTAGTGGATGTATCCTCTACAGTGTCCTTAATTTCATTATAAACTCTGTAGTAGTTTTCGTATGTCTCTTTCTGCGTTTTAAAATCTTCCCAAACGCCAAGCTCCTTAAATGAACTCAGTAAGGTATTATATAGTATCGGCCACTTCTGATGGTTGTACATCTGCCAGAAGTATGATAAAAAATACCCAACTGCTCCCGGGTATGGTGCGTTGTGCTTGTCTTTTGACTTTGAATAAATACTTAGAGTATACTTCTCTAAAGTATCTATTTTTGATAAAGCATCCCTTAAGTTTTTAGGCTCTGTTATCAGATCCTTTAACATTAAGTTCAACTTCTCCATATTCCCCTCGTTGGCTTTTATCAGCTGATTGAAATACAACTGACCAAACTTAGCAGAAAAACCCCAGAGATTGTTGTGCTTGTTATAACTGTCGAGCGCATTCTTAAACTCCTGTACGTTAAAATCGCCTTTGAGAAAATTATGCATAATAATCTTGACAACCTCTATGGCATATAGCCTGCTGTCATCAATATTATTGATGGGATTACCCTCCTCATCCTTTTCAGTCCTGATAGTAGAAACATAACTGTTCCATACTTCAATGATCTGCTTTTTTAATTTCTCATTAAACATTACGTAACTCGGTTAACGGTGTCTGCTTAGTGGACCCGCCTTAAGCGTGATTGAGAAAATGAACGATGATGAAGTTGATTTGACGAACGATGCTGAAATTTCTGCGATCAGTCTGTGCTTTGTCCTGATAAGTAAGGATTGTAGATGATGGTTTCATAATTATGCGTATTTGTGTTGTTTCTGTTCACGGCTCTTGCCTGGAAAAAATGAGCGATCCTGCCGTTAAAGGATTGCAAGTCCTGCACAAAAATATCGTCAGTCGTACAGCCTACCTGCTCAGACTTGTCTGTCTGTCGTTTGGCGAACAATTGAACAAAATTTTTATATCCCAACGTGATTTTTAGCATTTTTTCCGTTTGCAAAGATGAAGAAAATTTTAAGTATTTAATACTAAATAGTACAAGTTTTTTCCTAAAAAGTCCTAAAACTTAATCAAATAAAACACAATTCATTGATTTTTAAATTGTTTACAAAATGTTAATAATGGGAAGTTTAAACAAAACAAGACTCAAAAACAGCAATTTACAAGTTTTTTTACTCAATTTGACTGTTTATTGACCCCCTGTTTCGTTAAAATAATTGCCTTGAATGCGCCTTAGCTGCCCTTTTTAATATGAGCACTTTATACAAACGAATTCCCACTATTATCTACTAAACTTCCTTTTTGTCCCGAAAACCTTCTGCTCAAATACTTCTATCCTTTATAATGGTGCTGCTTATGACACCTGATTGATGCGACTCAGCTGTATTGTATAATTTAGTGTACGTTTAAAGTCCACTTATAATAGGCCCCGCGACTTAATTTCTAAGTATTTATTGATGGTGTTTACTGACAACTGCTCTGGCCTGCTTAGTATGGTTTGTATACCTGATGCCTGCAGTTCATGCACAATTGCATATTTATCATTCACAGCCTGCTCTGCCAGTATCGTTGTATACACACCTCTTAAATCCTGTGCTTTCTGCTGCGTTATAATATCTAGTTCAATGTTCTCGAAAAATACCACTATCAGCAAATGCTGCTGATTAATCTTCTGCAAAACCGGCAATACCCGCCTTAAACCATATATGCTCTCGAAATTGCTATACAACAATATCAGACTTCTGGTACTTATCAATCTTTTTATAGCCTGATATAATAGTTCGTAATTGGCCTCTGAATTGCGCTCCTTTTGATTGTATAATGCTTCTGTAACTTCTCGCAATTGTCCATGCTTGCGATCTGCCTTTATAACTGAACCTATCTTGTCGGAAAA
>JBJTNS010000282.1:0-8066 GCA_046074245.1 Chitinophagaceae bacterium
AGTTTGCTATTCCAAAAAACTATTTTTAAAGTAATTAGTTATATTCTCATACTCAATGATTGTATCAGTTTTTAGAAAGGCCCATTTCAATGCCGCACACCGTTTGCACAACCCTTCTCTTAGTGATCAGGAAAACAAATCACTGTTTGGCTTGTGCAACAACCCCAATTTCCATGGTCATAATTATATGCTGGAAATAAAAGTAACTGGAGAAATTGATCCGGTGACCGGTTATGTGATAGACACTAAAATTCTGAAAGACATTATTCAAAGAGAGGTGCACGACAGATTCGATCACAGAAACCTCAACATCGATACTGAAGAGTTTAAGCACTTAAATCCTACTGCCGAAAATATCGCAGTGGTGATTTACAATCTGATAAAACCTCATTTGAATCCAAACCTCGATCTGGCTCTGAGACTTTACGAAACCGAAAATAACTTTGTAGAATTTAATGGAAAATAATCACCACGAAGACGATCACGATCACGACTTCGACTTCAATCATACCAACACCCCAATCAGACCAGATGCTTTTAATATTTCTGATGAGGAAAAAATTGCGACCATAGAAGGCCACTTTAAAGCCATTATGGAAACTCTGGGTCTCGACCTCACCGATGACAGCCTTAAAGGAACGCCGCACCGCGTGGCCAAAATGTATGTTAAAGAAACTTTCTGGGGACTGAATCCGGAGAATAAACCTGCAGTCTCTCATTTCAAAAACAAGTTCCGTTACAACGAAATGCTGCTCGAAAAGGATATAAATTTCTATACCAATTGCGAACACCATTTCGTGCCGTTCTTTGGTACCGCCCACGTTGCCTATATTCCTAATGGAAAAGTAATTGGTCTGTCAAAACTGAATCGTATTGTGGAGTACTTCGCTAAGCGTCCTCAGGTACAGGAAAGGATGACCATGCAAATTGCTAACGAACTGAAACAGATTCTGGGTACTGAAAACGTAGCAGTCATTATCAATGCCAAACACCTCTGCGTGGCTAGTCGTGGTATTAAAGACAATAGTTCGCATACTACTACTGCCGAATATTGTGGTAAGTTCGACGACGAAGCTGTGCGCACAGAATTGCACCGATTACTTGCTCTGAAATAATTCTCAGAGGTTCCCCTTTTTTTTACATATTTTCGCAACATCGAGTTTATTATGAGATATATTCTATCAATACTATCGCTATTGCCTTTTCTTTTACAGGCTCAGGTCTTTAACTACAAAGACTACTGGAAAAACAGAAAACCAAATGCTGCCTATTGGCAACAGGATGTGCACTACACCATTAATGCCGTCATCAACGATTCATTGGACGAAATAAGTGGTGATGAAACGCTGGAATACTTTAACAACAGTCCGGATGAACTTACTACAGTATATTTTCACCTTTACCAGAATGCATTTCAACCTAATTCATACGCACATGCTCTGAATGAAGTTAATAAAGAGGAAACTACTTTTGGTAAATATGAAGCTAAAAACATGGGAACTCTCATCAATGCTTTTAGTGTTGACGGTGTGCCTACTACTTTTACTATCGATAATACTATCCTTATCGCTAAACTTCCTAAACCCCTGGCTTCAGGCGCATCAGTAAAATTTACTATTCGCTTTAAAACCTATTGGGATGATGGCAGCATGCGCCGGAGATTTAAAATATTCAGTCCCGATGGCAAAAATAAACACTACGATGGTGTGCACTGGTACCCGCGTATCTGTGTTTACGATCGCAAATTTGGTTGGGAAACTGATCAGCATTTAGGCAAAGAGTTTTACGGCGACTATGGTGTTTACGATGTTAAATTAACATTTCCCTCAAATTATGTGGTCGAAGCAACAGGTTTGCTGACGAATGAAAATGAGGTTATGCCTGCAGATTTGAGAGCTAAACTAGATATCGCCAATTATTCCCGTCCCGCCTCTGCTGACGAAAAGACGAAAGCTGTGGCTGGTCGCGTACCTACAGGCTATACGTATAAAATCGAACGCAACGGGACTAAAACCTGGTCGTACCACGCCGAAAATGTCCATGATTTCGCCTTTACTGCAGACCCTACTTACCGTATGGCTGAATCGATGTGGAATGGTATTAAATGCATTGCTCTGGCTCAGGAGCAAAATGCTGCTCAATGGTATCCTACATCAGAATTTGTAGCCAAAGTAGTTGAAATTTATTCAACCGATATCGGCATGTATGGTTATCCTAAAATTGTGGCAGCTGATGCACGTGATGGTATGGAGTATCCAATGATCACCCTAAATGGAGGCAACTGGCCTGGTCACCAATACGTCATCGCTCACGAAGTTGGTCATAACTGGTTCTTTGGAATGATCGGAAATAATGAAACCTACCGGGCTATGCTGGATGAGGGTTTTACTCAGTTCCTGACTTCCTGGAGCATTAAAAAGTTTAATAATATTCCGATGCATGCTAATAGCTACGACGAGCAAGCTGTATACAACGGTTACCTCAACGATGCTATTAACAAAAACGACATGCCCCTAAACACCCATAGTGATGATTTTAGCTCTGCTACTGGTCACGGTGGTGGCTACAGACATGTCTACTACAAAACTGCAACTATGTTGTACAACCTGCAGTATGTGCTGGGCGACGAACTCTTTCTGAAAGCGATGCAGCACTATTTTAACAAATGGAAATTTGCTCACCCTTATCCGGATGATTTCAGACAAGCAATTATTGAATATTCTAAAGTGGATCTTAACTGGTTCTTCGATCAGTGGATGGAAACAACTAAATCTATCGATTACAAAATAATGGGTGCTAAACGCATCATGAAGTCGGTGAACGATGGAAAATTCCGTTACGCTGTGCGTCTTAAACGAAAAGGGGAAATGCAAATGCCGATCGACCTTACTGTGTCTGACAGAAGTGGAAAATCTTATCAGTATCTCATTCCAAATACGTATTTCGCTAAACAGGAGGGAAGAACAGTGCTCAATACTTGGAAGGGCTGGGGTTTGCTCAATCAGACTTATGTCGATACCATTGTGCTAGACCATAAAATTGATGTGATTGAAATTGATACTACCAATCGTCTGGCAGATATCTATCGAATCGACAACAGAATGAAACGTTCTGAATACAAACTTCCGCTTAAGTCTAAACTCAACAAGGGTATTGCTATGGGCAATAGTTTTAATTACCGCAATATGTCATGGCGCCCTGATCTTTGGTTCAATGCAGTAGATGGTATGAAAGTGGGTCTTAACACCCATTTTGAATATGCTAAAGTAAAACATGTATTGGATATCAGTGTATGGTATAACACTGGTCTGGGTGCCGAATCTTCTGAATATAAGTCACTCAGAGATCCGTTCTCGTATAGATTGCAATACAAAAATCTGGTGGGTAAAGACGCTTATATTTTCTGGGATACACGCATTCTGGATGGTATCTTCTACGATAACCTGGGGTTTGAAAAATCATTTGGTAAAAATAAATTCACTTTCCGCTACAAGTCTATCTCAATGCTGGATGGTAAAGTTATTTACTGGCCTTATGCCAGTAAAATTAGTCGCGAAGGCAAATCCAACTCAAGCATCAATATCGACTATCAGAGAAATTACCGTTATAAAAAAGGTAATGGTGTGATCAATTCATCGTTAAGAGGCAATGGAATGAGTAAGGATTATTCTTACGCTTCATTTAAAATTGAAGTAATTAATCACAATACCTTAGGTAAATTTGATGTTCATACACGCTGGTTCATGCAGCACATAGAAGGTTCTGCAATTCCTGAAGAGTTCATGCTTAACCTGGCAGGTGCCAATATGGAAGATATGCTTGAAAGTAAATTTACCAGATCACGTGGCTGGATTCCTCAACAATGGTTAGGTTATGGAGCTACTACCAATCATTTTCAGATGGGTGGTGGCCTGAACCTGAGAGGTTATGCAGGTTATCTGGCGCCAGTTACCGCAAATAATCTTCAGTATAACATGTACCAGGGAACAGGGGGGACCAGCGCCAGTATCGAAATTGATTTTGATCGATTAGTGAAATTCCGTCCGAAACTTACCCGTAATTTCCTTAAAATGGATATCTATGCTTTCGGAGATGCTGGTATTCTTTATAACTCAAATATTACCACTGACAATCTGGTTTCTCCATTAAGAATGGATGCGGGTCTGGGTTCCGCCTTATCGATTTACAGATGGGGTAAACGTAATTTAATACAGCCTTTAACTATCAGATTTGATATGCCTTTTGTTCTCAACACTCAGCCGTTTGCAGATAAAGGTTATATCCAGAACAGATGGGTCTTTGGTATAGGTAGAAGTTTTTAATCATGAAAAGTAAAGTCCAGAAATTAAGTATCCTCCTCATTTTTGTATGCCTTTTTGTAGGTTCAGCTCTATTTATGTATTTCAAATTCATTCATGGTCAGCCAAAAATGAATTTTGAAACGCCTAGAACGGAAGTTGATCCTGTGAAGTTTGACAGTGCCTTACAGGCTAAATACAAAAAATAATCAACTGAAATAACTACTTAATTCCTCTTGCATCTAATGCTTTTCTGTAAAGCGATGCAAACTTTAAATGGGTATTGTAGTTGTCGGCAAAATTGTGATAACCTGAAAAGTCTTCTTTAGCACACATGTATATATACTTGTGCTCTTCGAAATTTAATACAGCGTCTATAGAGGCTTTGCCGGGTATGCAAATGGGCCCTGGTGGAAGTCCTTTGTTCTTGTAGGTGTTGTAAGGCGACTCAACCTGAAGATGCTCGTTTAAAATGCGCTTTATTCCCGGTTGATTCAATGCAAATTTTACACTTGGGTCGGCTTGTAAAGGCATTCCGATTTTCAAACGGTTGATATACATGCCCGCAATTTTTGGCATCTCATCAATTTTGTTTGTTTCTTTAGATACTATACTGGCAAGAATACTTACCTCCAGCTGAGATAATCCACATCTCTCCAATTGTCCTTTTCTATCGCTGTTCCAGAAATTATCGTATTCTTTCTTTAGTCTTATCATTAATTCGTCAGGCATTTCATGCCAGTATACATTGTATTTATCTGGTAAAATCATAGCATACACAGTCTGAGAGCTAAAGCCCAGACTGCTTAAAAATGTTTCATCTTCTAATACATTGAAAAAACTAATGGTATCTGCTTCAAGTTTATTTCCGCATCTGTTAGCAAAGCTCTCTAAACTTGAACCAGGAGCGATAACCAGATCTGCTGTTTTCATTTTCCCTTCCCTAAAAAGTCGGACAAGATCTATGAGTGTCATTTTGGGGTCGACCATATAACGGCCTTTTTTCATAAATGGAGCCATATTCATCTGGTCTGCCAGAAAAAGAAATAATTGTGGATGCTTTAAACCTGCCTCTCTCTCTAATTGCTGACTTAAGGTAATTGGTTCAATTGCGTCTGTTAGTATCACATACTGGGCGCGCTCAATATTTAAAGCTGCAGAACGGAAAATATACATGCCTGCAGCAAAAAGAATTATAACCAAGGAAATGAGTATTAAAACAATTGTCTTAACACGTTTTAGAGTGGGAGAGGACATGTCTGACAAAATTACTCCAATTTTTGTAAATTGTAGAATCGTTTTTTAATATGCCCTTTTGTTCAATGCCCTATACTTTGTATTTTCGCAGCATGGAAGTGATTGAAACCGGAATTAAAGATCTTATCGTTATTCGCCCGAAAGTATTCAAAGATGAAAGAGGCTATTTTTTTGAAAGTTTTAATCAGAAAGCATTCGATTCCATTGGTATAAAAGAGCAATTTACTCAGGATAATCAATCATTGTCTTCTAAAGGAATTTTAAGAGGCCTTCATTTTCAGTCGCCACCACATGCTCAGGGAAAACTCGTACGTGTTATCAAAGGTGCTGTTCAGGATGTTGCTGTGGATATTCGCAAAAATTCGCCTACTTACGGAAAACATTACTCTGTTGAATTGTCAGAAGATAATTTCTTAATGATGTTCATTCCAGCTGGTTTCGCCCATGGTTTCGCCACTTTGCAGGATAATACCATCTTTTCTTATAAATGTACCGATACATACCACCCCGAAACTGAAGGTGGTTTGCTGTGGAATGACAGAGAACTCAATATTCAATGGATGATCAATGATCCAATACTCTCTGAAAAAGATAAAAAATTCCAGCCTTTCAGTTTGTTTATCTCGCCTTTTTAAGTAAAAAGACAATCAACATTTTAAATTAATTTTCTTCAGTGTATAGTATTCTGTACGTGATAAAACACTCATGTTGCCGGTTTTTTAAGGAATCTGACTAAAATGTGAATTAATAAACCTTAAGTAAAACTAATTCAATATCAATTAATTGATAATTTATTTTGAAAATTATTCATGGATTGACAAAATAAATTTTGTGTGTCTATTGTATTATCATTTCGAATTGGTATAATTGCTCAGACGAATTGTTGAAAACTTTGCTTTGAAACACACCCCAACCCAAATTGGTCAAAAAAGTTAAAAATCAATATTCGAATGAAAAATTTACTCTCTAATCTGAAATGGATTCCTGAATTCTATTTTATTCTGGTTTCTCTTCTGTGGTTTTACGTTTCTGTAAACAGCCAACCAAGCAATTATCAGGGAATAGTTAATTTTCCTGCCGTTATTTTAATCGTGATTTTTCATATCCAGCTGTTCCTGAATGATTCTTCATTCGGTAAAGTCTTATCCGGTATCATTGTTCTTGCAACAATTTACCTCATAATTTCTTATGCCGGAAGATTTTTCAATGTCAGTGATTACGACTCAAAATTGTTTACCCTGAAATTGGGCAACCTGATTCTCCTAAACTTTATCATGGCTTTCCTGATGTATAAAAAATACAAAAATGTTCAGGTAAGCAGCGAGCTTTCAGAATAGTTTAACTCTCAAGAGCTTTTAATACTTCGGCATTTACCAGTTTTGGATCTGCTTTCCCCTTACTGGCTTTCATTGCCTCACCAACAAACAGGCCTAATAAACCTTTTTTGCCAGCTTGATACTCGGCAACTTTATCCGGAAACTTGCTAAGCACTTCGCTAACAATGCCGCTGATTAAACTTAAGTCGCTTGTCTGTATTACATTTAAAGTCTCAGCAACTGATAATGCCGATTTCTCTGGTGTCTGCATCAATGCCGGAAATACCGTTTGAGAGGCTGCTGAGTGACTGAGTTTGCCGTCTTCTATTAATTGGATTAACTCTGCAATAGTACTTGCAGGTAGTTTGAAATCTTCAATGTCTGTTGCTGTGTCGTTTAAGTATGATTTAACAGGACCAAGAACCCAGTTAGCTATAGCTTTATAGTTTTTGCTGTGTTCGCAAATGGATAGATAGAAAAAGGCAGTTGCTTTATCTTCTGTAATGGTTTTAGTATCATATTCTGATAAACCCATCTCATTCTTTAGCTGATTGTATAACTGCTCAGGTAATGCAGGTAAAGCCGCTTTTACTTCGCTTAAATACTGATCTGAAATAATAAATGGGGGCAAATCTGGCTCAGGAAAATAACGGTAATCATTAGCAGCTTCTTTTGAACGCATACTGAATGTGTTGCCTTTTAAAGCGTTGAAACCTCTTGTTTCTGAAACTATGACTTCGCCCTTATTTAACATCTCAGTTTGTCTCTCAACTTCACTTTCTATAGCGCGTTTAACATTCGAAATAGAGTTCATGTTTTTAACCTCCACTTTCGTTCCGTATGTACTGGTTCCCACCGGTCTGATCGATATATTTGCGTCACATCTCAGAGAACCTTCTTCCATATTACCGTCGCATATACCTAGATATCTGACCAGCTTTCTAACTTCACTTACATATTCATAGGCCTCTTCTCCGCTTCTGATGTCTGGCTCTCCAACTATTTCTATCAATGGTACACCCGCTCGATTATAATCTACCAATGTATCATTCAAATCCTGATCGTGCATACTTTTACCACTGTCTTCTTCCATGTGGATACGCGTTAATCGAATTTGTTTCTCACCATCTTTGGTTTTGATTTTTACATATCCTCCAGTGCAAATTGGTGTCTTGTCTTGTGTAATCTGATAACC
>JBJTNS010000283.1:0-4193 GCA_046074245.1 Chitinophagaceae bacterium
TGAATTTATTAAAGACTTATTTAAGTAATAAGAACATCCCTTATTTATATATAGCTGGCAGTGTTAGTTCAGCAGACCGCAAACAGCTGGTAGACAGGTTTCAGAGTAAGGATGAAGCCATGATATTTTTGATATCGTTAAAAGCGGGAGGTACTGGTTTGAATCTAACAGCGGCAGACTATGTCTTCTTATTAGACCCATGGTGGAATCCGGCGGTAGAGCGACAGGCCATGGACAGAACTCACAGGATTGGACAAGACAAGCCAGTATTTGTATATAAATTCATCACAAAAGATACGATTGAGGAGAAAATTGTGAATTTACAGGCCCGGAAGCAGAAAGTTTCGGACGATATTTTAGACACAGAGGCTAATTTTGTACACAATCTTGAAGAAGATACTCTTAAAAACTTGTTAGAGTAAGCTGAAAACGATACATTTGTGATAACGATTCAAACAATTAATCAAAAAAATACAATGAAAAAAGTTTTACTTACACTTGCACTTGCTTTAACAGCAGGTTTTTCTCATGCTCAAAGAGTAGTTGACTGGTCTGTAGAAGAGATAGTTGCACCAACTTCTTTGACAAGTACCGCTTCTGCCACCAGTTTCGTTTACGATGTTGTTCTTAAGAACAATGGAACTGACCAGGTTTTAATTGGTGACACTTTAGGCTTCCAGATTTCTGCTTACCAGCCAAACGTTCCTACTAATGTGTATTTTGCTTTACCAAATGGCGCTGTATACATTCGTCCAATGACTAAAGATGTAGCAGCTGGAGACACTATCCACCTGACTGGTGCATTTTCAATTGGTTTAAGACCAAACCTTTCAATGAACATTACTTTCAGAGTGTTTTCTCAGTTGATTAACAGAACTTCAACTGGTTTAATTCCTGAAACCTCTTACACCAACAATTCTAAAACCAAAGACATGGTTTGGTATTGTCCACAAGGATGGGGTGTTAGTGTATCTGAAGTTTACAACAACAACTTATCAGTATCTCCAAACCCTGCTACCGACATCATCAATGTTTCTGTAAATTTAGTTGATCCTTCAAAAGCATCAGAATTAACAGTAACTGACATGACAGGAAGAGTAGTTTACTCTGAAACAATTTTTGGTTCTACTACAACAATCAGCACTTCATCACTTGAAGCTGGTATGTACATCATCAATGTTAAAAACGGTGATTTAACAAGTACTTCTAAAGTAACTGTAAAATAATCCGCTAAATACCTTTTAAAAACCATTCCGAAAGCTCGGAATGGTTTTTTTTTGCCTGTAATTTTGACTTTTTTGATAGCGAAAATTTGCCTTACTTTGCACTTTCAATTATGAAGAATCAGAAAGCAAACGACTTAATCAGTAAGATCATCAAGGAAATTGAGACTAACAGTGTAAATGTAGAGACTTTGGTGCCTATGTTTAAAGAATTGCGCGACATGGCTAAACTTGAAGAAGATCCTCTTATTACACGTTCAGTTCGTTTGGTATACGAGCATCTGGAATCTAATGGTGGTTGGGAATTCCAGACCTTAGAAGACAGCGAAGAAGTTGAAGAGAACCTTACTTACCTTGTTTCTCTTTACGCTAAAAGTGAAAACAAATACAACAGAGATGAGATTCGCGAAATTGCGAATAACATGACTGCAGCAGCTTAACTTGAAATTCTTCAGACATTATAGCGCAGTAGTTGGACTTCTCAGCCTTGTTCTGTTTTACAGTTCACCGCTGAAATCATTACACGCCTGTAATAATCTGATTCATCATCACGACTACACGGCCTTCGAAACGGCGCACGATGATTGTTCTATCTGCGATCATTCTGCCAACACTTTCGATTGTCTGCCTTCTTCTCAAGTCAACATTAACCAGTTGAGCTTCTGCCTCAACAATGAGTTAATCATCAATAATGAAATTACTTTAGAGTCGTTAACAGACTTTAATAAAGGTCCGCCCAGCAGAGCATAGCCCTTGCACCGACCTTTTAATTTAATTTCAACAGGCCATACAGGCCACAATCATTTTTAAAAATTGATAAAAAACCTTTTAGGTTTGCTTTTAATAATATGGCAAACCAACATTTCTGCCTATGCTCAGGAATGTAAAATCACTATTACAGGCATTGTCAGAGACAGCAGCGACAATCTTCCGCTGTCTTCTACTATTATCGAAGTTGTAGGAAAACAAGTAAAATCGATAACAGATAACGTAGGCGTATTTAAGCTGAGCAATCTATGCGCTGATAGCATAGAGTTGCATATTAGTCATTTGAACTGCGAGCACATACATCTAAAATTATTTCTTAGAAAAGACACCTCTTTAGTCATTTTTATTAAGCATCAGGAACTTCAGCTTCCTCAGCATAAAGTTGTAACAATTTATAAAACGGCACCATTAAATATCGTTTCTACATATCAGATGGAGCGCAACAGAGGTTCATCAATCTCTTCGATGATGACAGAATTAGGAGGTGTTACTCTTTTAAAAAGTGGCGCAAGCATAGACAAGCCAATGGTTAACGGCTTGCACAGCTCCAGAGTACTAATCATTAATAACGGCATCCGCCAGGAAGGTCAGAACTGGGGAGCAGAACACGCCCCAGAGATAGATGCCTTTCTGGCAACAGATATTTTACTCATTAAAGGCGCCCGCAGTTTGAGGTATGGTTCAGATGGTATTGGAGGAGTAATAATGGTACTATCACCATCTATATTTTTAGAACGAAGCCGAAAACTGAGTGGAATGTTCAATGGCCTTGGAACAGTAAACGGAAGAGGAGGCATTGTCTCCGGATGGCTTGGCAGCAAATATTCGGACAAGATTCCATTGTATTACAGAATTCAGGGCACATACAAAAACACAGGATCTTATAGCATCCCGGGATATAATCTGGCAAATACCGGAATACGCGAAAACAATTATTCAGTCCACCTGGGTTATCAAAAAAACAGGTTTAAAAGCGAACTGTTCTACAGTCAGTTTAACAATCAAATAGGTTTATATCCGGGAGCAAGTTCGGGCAATTTAAGTGATCTGCAATCTGCTATGTCCAGTAGCACTCCTCTTTATATTAAGCCTTTTTCAAGAGAGATAGACCGGCCATATCAAAATGTTAGGCATCAGCTTTTGAAATTCAAAAATGAATGGCATACCAAAAACGAAGAATTATTTGAGTTCATTTTCTCCTATCAGAAAAACCACAGAGAAGAATATGATATACTTCGCTCTGCAAATGCCTACAAAGGTCCAGCTTTTAACTATTATATCAATACCTATATGGGTGAAATATTCTGGAAAAGATATTACAGCCATAAGCACAATCTTTTAAGTGCAGGAGTTCTGGGCTTATATCAAAACAATGCCTATACAGGTAAATTTTTCATCCCAGGTTTTTATCAAAATGGACTCTCTCAATATTTCATGTTAGAGACAGACAAATTGGGACTTGACATTGCACTTAGAAACGATTTCAAATGGTATGATATCTATTTATGGAACAACAATTTGTTAAACATCAACAGCAAGTTATATGCGGGTCCCTCCTACGCTATCGACTGGCACTACCAATTCAGTAAACGTTTAAAAGTGATACTCAGTCACTCCTATACCTGGAGAGCTCCTGCTCCTAACGAACTATTTGCCAATGGTCTGCACCAGGCATTAGCGAGCATTGAAAAGGGGGATTCAACATTAACTAAAGAAAAATCATTTAACTTCAACGCTAATATTATCCATAAGGGCAAAAAGATTCAGTCTGAATTTGAGATATTTTCAAAGAACATCAACGGATACATTAATCTGATACCAGACAAACAATTGCTTTTAACCATCAGAGGTGCATTTCCAGTTTTCAGATATGTGCAGACAAATGCTATATTATATGGCGTAAATGGTCGTGTACACTGGCAGTTTTATAACAAATGGAGTTTAAAATTAAAAACACAGGTATTATATGGCAATGACATCAGCAATGGCGTTTATTTAAATATGATGCCACCAGTAAATGGGCAGTTAAGTCTTAATTTTAATGGTGCAATAAGTCAGTTCGACTTGACAGTTGACGGCTGGGGCAGACAAAAAAGATATACCGAAGCCAGCGATTTTATGGCTCCGCCTCCCGGATATATATTACTTGGAGGTAACTGGAACCAAAATTTCAAAATCAAAAATCAAAGAATCAGATGTAGT
>JBJTNS010000284.1:0-8352 GCA_046074245.1 Chitinophagaceae bacterium
AATGAAAAAATACACCGGCATTGCGGCAAATAGAATTGGCACTATGATACCAAATACCCAGACACCTAAAAATTTAATCAGGCCGTTATATTTGGAATGATGTACACCAAGGGTTTGAAATGCACTGCTGAAACCATGAACCAGGTGGAAAGAAACCGCAGCCATCGCAAGCACATATAACAGAACAATCCACCATTCTTTAAATGCTACAGCAACTTCAGTATACAAGTCTTTAACAACTGTATATTCCATACCTGTTTCAGCAGATATAAACTGCTCTTTTTTAGTTTCTATTGGAGCAGACGGACCGTAAGTTGTTGTTCCGTCAACAATGTTGCGCTCGTATTGTACATATGGCACTTCACCAAATTTGTATTTTGCCCAGAATCCTGCCATGTGCATTACAATAAAGGCCAGAATGATGGTTCCTAAAACTCCCATCCAGCGACTGGTCCACTGACTGTTTGCTTTGCCATCTACCATTGCATATGCAACTGGTCTGGCTTTCTTATTTTCTGATACCAGGTACAATCCCCAGAAAGCATGGAAAATAATAATGGCATACAATCCGTATGATACAAACTTAATCAATGGATTTGTGGTCATAAACACCGCATATACATTGAAGGCCATTCCTCCATCAGATTTAAACAGCTGGAGATTACCAATCAGGTGTACAAGTAAGAAAGTACACAGAAAAAGACCTGTTAAGGCCATCAGGAGCTTCTTTCCGATGCTCGATTTTAAGAAATTAGTTAACCAATTCATGTATTCTATATTCTAAGTATGTTTTTGGGAATTCGTATTTATAAGTCTTTTAAGCCTTTACAATACGGAACTCCGTTAAATTTGTGGCAAATTTATTGTTTTATTTTAAAAATGTAAAGTTTAGACCTTATTTAAAATGATTATACATAAACGTGCTCATTTAAAAAAACACCTGTTGTATTCATTTATTTTCTGGGTCAAACAATATCAGGAACAAATCTAGTAAAAATTGGTTTTAATTTTTGTGTAATTTTTCTTAAACATTTTAACCAAGTGGGTGACTGTTACGCTCATTGCTGATTCTTAAGGATATACAATATATAAGTGTAATATGACTTATCTTTGCGGTCTTGTCAGTTAAAAAACCCATAAAGATTTGTCATCTTAGCTCTGTTCATTTTGCCTTAGATACAAGGATTTTTTACAGAATGTGCAAACATTTAAGTCAGCACTATGAGGTACATTTAATTGCAGTCCATCCATCAGAAGAACTCAGAGACAATATTTATATCCACCCTTTTAAAAGGTATCACAACCGCAAACTGAGGATACTTCTAGGCTGGTTGATCATGTTCTTCAAGGCTGTAAAAGTAAATGCCAGGGTATATCATCTTCATGACCCTGAATTAATTCCCTGCGGAATGTTATTAAAATTGATGGGGAAGAAAGTCATTCTTGATATCCACGAAAATATTGCAGAAGACATATTTGATAAACCATGGATCAGAAACCAGAAGTTCATTTTCACGATCTTTAGCTTTTTTGAAATGATTGCTTGCCGCTTTTTCTACATCATACTGGCTGAGACTTCCTATGAAAAACGCTATCAATCTAAGGCAAAGAACTGTTATACGATATTGAATTACTGTGACCTCGACTTTTTCAGTCGCTTTACTAAAACCACTTATCAGCACGGTTTGAATTTGTATTATATAGGCATCATACTCGAAAACCGGGGAATTTTACAGATTGCAGAAGCCATTTATCAGTTAAAACAGGAAGGACATCAGGCTAACTTTCACTGCGTAGGTGAATTATATTCTGATTTAGACAGAAAAATTAAGCAATTACCTTATTATAAAGAGATTGAGAACCAGTTGCATTTTTACGGAAGATTGCCATTAGAAGAAGGTTATGAAATATCGAAAGGAATGGATATTGGAATGTGCATTATCTGGCCGATGAAAAATTCGGTTGAAAGTTACCCGACAAAATTATTTGAGTACATGAGCATTGGATTACCAATTATCAGTTCAAATTTTCCTCTTTACAGAAAAGTAGTTGAAGGAAATTTTTCGGGGTTTTGTGTTGATCCGTTAAACGCTACAGAAATCAAAAATGCGATACTTGCTATTCACACAGATGTCAAAAAAAGTGAACTAAAGGCAAAATCGGGCAAATTGGCAGTAAAAAACCAATTCAACTGGGAGAGTCAAACTCGTGTACTGACAAGGGTTTACGAAGATATCTTATAATAAAGGAAAGAAAATTGTCAGTATGTTTGGTATTTCAAATATGTTTAACTAATTTTGCCGTCCCAAATTTTTATCAACACCCAAAGACGTGGATTCAATAAGTTATAAAACCGTTTACGCTAACAAAGGCACCATCAACAAGCAATGGTATGTAGTGGATGCTAGCGAGAAAGTACTTGGCCGTTTGGCATCACAAATTGCTGCTGCCCTTATCGGAAAGAACAAGACAGATTATACACCGCACTCTGACAATGGTGATTGTGTAATTGTATTAAATGCAGGTAAAATCAAATTATCAGGTAGTAAATTAGCTGATAAGGAGTACATTACTTATTCAGGCTACCCAGGTGGTCAGAAAAGAATTTCTGCATCTGATTTAGTTAACAAGAAACCAATTGCTCTGATTGAAGAAGCCGTTAAAGGCATGTTGCCTAAAAACAAATTAGGCGCTGAAATGTACCGTAACCTTTATGTTTACGACAGCGACCAGCACCCACATCAGGCTCAGCAACCAAAAGAATTAAAGATTAAATAATCCATCTAGAATATATTCATGGAAGTTACAAACACATCTGGAAGAAGAAAAACAGCAATTGCCCGCGTTTATGTTAAAGCCGGCAATGGCGATATTCTGATCAACAACAAACCTTACGATCAATATTTTACAACACTGGTAAATCAGTTCAAAGTGGTTCAGCCGCTTCAAATGACTGACAATGTTGGTAAATACGATATCAAAATCAATGTTGACGGTGGCGGTGTTACAGGTCAGGCAGAAGCAGTTCGTCTGGCTATCTCCAAATCACTTTGTGAGATTAACCCTGAGTTTCGTTTGACATTGAAACCTATCGGTTTATTGAGAAGAGATGACAGAATGGTTGAAAGAAAAAAACCAGGTCAAAAGAAAGCAAGAAAAAGATTTCAATTCAGCAAACGCTAATACTACATACAAATGTCTTCAGTATCACAAGAACAATTATTGGAAGCAGGCTGTCACTTCGGACACCTTACCCGCAAATGGAATCCAAAAATGGCTCCTTACATTTTCATGGAGCAAGATGGTATTCATATCATAGATCTTAACAAAACCGCAATTAAACTGGATGAAGCAGCTTCTGCTGTAAGAAATATGGTTAAATCTGGCCGTAAAATCCTTTTCGTTGCTACTAAAAAACAAGCTAAAGAGATCATTAAAGAGGTAGCTTCTCAATCTAATATGCCATTCGCCACTGAAAGATGGTTAGGTGGTATGTTAACCAACTTCAGCACCGTTCGTAAGTCAATTAAAAAGATGCAAACCATCGACAAAATGGCTACAGATGGTACTTATGCCAACATCAACAAAAAAGAAAAACTGATGCTTGAGCGTGAAAAAGCAAAACTAGCTAAAGTATTAGGTGGTATTGCTGACATGTCTCGCCTGCCATCTGCTCTGTTTATCGTTGACGTTAAAAGAGAACACCTGGCTGTTGCTGAAGCAATCAAATTGAATATCCCTACTATCGCTATGGTAGATACCAATAGCGATCCTACTAACATCGACTTCCCAATCCCTTGTAACGACGACTCTTCTAAATCAATCAAATTGATCGTTGACGTTATCGTTAAAGCCATCGAAGAAGGTCAGTTAGATAGAAAAAAAGAAAAAGATTCAGCTGAAATCGAAAAATCTAAAGCTGAAAAAGAAAGCGCAACAGAAGCATAATAACAATAATGAGCAGTATGTCAACAATCAGTGCAGCAGATGTAAACAAACTCCGTCAATTGACTGGAGCCGGAATGATGGATTGTAAAAAAGCCCTTACTGAAAGTAATGGTGACTTTGAAGCAGCAATCGATTTTTTAAGAAAAAAAGGTCAGAAAATCTCTTTAAACAGAGCTGACAGAGCAGCTAAAGAAGGTGCAGTAATCGCTTTAACTTCTGAAGATAGAAAAACAGGTGTAGTAATCGAATTAAATTGCGAAACCGACTTCGTTGCTAAAAACGAAGACTTCGTTAAATTCGCTAATGAAATCGCTCAACTTGCATTAACTAATAAACCAAGTAGCATCGAAGCTCTTAAAGCTTTAAGCATCGGTTCTCTTTCTCTGGAGCAACGCTTACTGGATGAAATGGGTAAAACTGGTGAGAAAATGGACGTTTCTAAATACGAAATCGTAAACGGTGAAAACATCATCGCCTACATCCACGCTGGTAACAGAATGGGCGTATTAGTTGAAATGAACAATGCTCCTAGCGATGCCAATACAGCAGCAGGTAAAGATACAGCTATGCAAATCGCTGCTATGAACCCTATCGCTCTGAACGAATCTGAAGTTCCTCAGGATACCATCAACAGAGAAATTGAAGTTGGTAAAGAACAAGCAATCGCTGAAGGTAAACCAGCTGAAATGGCTGAGAAAATTGCTCAAGGCAGATTGAACAAATTCTTTAAAGAATACACCCTGCTAAACCAGGAGTTCGTTAAAGACGGTTCTAAAACCATCGCTAAAATGTTAGCCGATACTGAAGCTGGTCTTACAGTGAAAAGTTTCAAACGCGTAGCACTAGGCGCTTAATAAAAATATTAATAAATGTTAAAAAAGCCGGTCTTTAAGATCGGCTTTTTTTGTACCCCAAATTTTGGCCAATAATTATTTTACTTCAAAACACCCTGTCAGGGTGGAATAATAAATTAATTCTACAAAATTTCAAAACACCCAGTCAGGGTGAAATTATTAATTTTTCTTTTTATAGGTTAAAAAAGTAATTATCTGAACCAACTCATCCTGCGATAACTGCGATTCACTTAATTGTTCCTCATGTTTCTTGTTTGCAAACCTGAATTCATAATTTGACAACTGCTCAGCTGAAAAATCTGGGATGGTCAATTTCTTTTTCGAAGTATCGCAGTGGCAGGATGAACAATTTTCTATAAATAAAGCCATGCCCTTGTTACATTGTTCCATCGTTACCTTCTTTAACGAATCTGACATCATCGCTGGCAACTCCACTCTCGCCGCTTTGTTGCTGACACATCCAATCATCCCGATCAGACCAATAAATGCTATTCCAATTTTTTTCATCAATATGTTCCTCCTACTTTTCTCTCTTTTAATTCTTTTCTTTTAGATTCAGGTAATTTCAAGGGTCTGCTAATTTCAATGGTTTCATTTAATGTCTTCATGAAAGTAATTATCTTCTCCATTTCCTGCTCTGTTAAACCCAGTGGTTCCGACCCTAGAGTTTGATTTGGCAGATTTAAACCTCTTCCGGCTCCTCCTCCATTGTTATAAAATACCATAACTTCCTTCAATGTACTAAATACACCATTATGCATATAGGGTCCGGTTTTCTCTATGTTTTTCAGAGTACCAGTTCTAAACGCAAATGCTGTTTCCTTTGCCGGATTTATTAAATATCTGCCCGAATCCATTCCAAAATGTGTAAAACCAGTATCGTCAGGTACACCTAAAACCTCAAATTCAGAACCAACATATGGTGGTTTCACGCCATTAAAATGTGGCAGGAAATGACAAGTAGCACACTGAGCTTTTGACATAAATAAGTTAAATCCTTCTATAGCTTCCTCCGATAAAACTTTCTTTTTCTCTATAGCCATATCAAACTCAGAAACCTGTTGAATCTGACTCGTATAATAATAGGTTAAAGCCGACAATATATGCTCTACATCCGGCACTGGTTTTTTAGGTGTTAAAGCACTTAATTTTTTGAGTGTTTTAGAGTACTCTTTCACACTAAGTACTTTACTAAGAATATCCTCCTTCAGACACCCCATCTCCATTGGATTGGTTATTACAGCCAATGCCTGATCCTGTAAGGTGTAAAATTTACCATCCTGCATGGCCAGATGATTGAACTCTGCATTCAATAAACTTGGCGAATTTCGCTTCAAATTACCATTGTGATTAAATTGTAGTGCACTCTTTTGGCTATTATCAGTGAAAAATTGCTCAGGTATATGACACGATGCACAACTGCGTTGGTTATTGCCAGATAATATCGGATCAAAAAACAACTGTTTCCCAAAAGCTGCTATATCCTTTAAATGGACAGAATCATTGACTCTTATAAAAATCCCTTTAGTATTCTGTCCATAATACAATGACTTATCAAAAATAGATAGTGCCTCTTTGTTCAGCGAGTAATCATTAAAACTCTTTGACCTGAAATCATTCTCTAAAATCCATTTCGCATTTAAGCCGTACAGTGGATTAATATAATCCGAAATAAAAGAAAAATGACTGAAGGATTCGTATCCAAGTCCACTCTGCTGCTCCACAAACTTGATACAGGCATCCAGCTGAAGTAAATAAGCTTCATCCATTGTCACTTCTCTAAATGATTCCAGATAAGCTTTAGAAATATTCTTTGACGAATTTAACATCACCAGAATCTCAGGTAAAATCCTGGAAGTATCCGGACATTCAAAACCGGTCGTGTAAATGGTCGAAAGATTGAGCAAAAACAAACGGTTACAAAAGGCAAAATGGTCGGGACTACCGAGAAAATTCTGCATAGAATCAGGTCTGAAATGACTTATTGCTTCAGGCAGATTGTTTAAATATTTGATAAGATTGGCGCTGTCCCCTTCATCTATCGCTAATTCAGCCAGTGTTAGTCCGCCCCCAATTCTCTTATAAGGCTTTTCGTACTTTTCAAAAACCTCTGTTTCCCATTCAACTGGCAAGGGACCATTTAGCAACTTATAACTGATAGGATCGGCGTATCTCCACCAAAAATCCATCGGCTTTAATTGCATTCTGGCATCATGAATCATTGTTTTTAAACTATCAAACCGACACTCTGATGATTGTGCATATTGATTAATATTCTCAAAGGAGAGCTCTGCTCTTCTAAACATTGATTCGTAAAGCGAAAAATAAGCCGATTGCTTAGCATCCTTTTTAAATGCTGCCGTTACAGCTATTAAAGAAATAACGGCTATTATTACTAGTAATTTATATTTCATAATTAAACTTAAAAAGTGCGCTCCTTTCGGAGCACACTTTTCTTATTAGAATAAAACAACTTAAGCTTAGTGAATCACAGAAAGTCTGTATCTGCTTACTACACCATTCACTTTTAATTCAACGATGTATAAACCATTGCTGATGTCAGCAGTATTTAATGTTATCTGATGTTCGCCATTTTCTAAACTGTAATTAGAAACAGGCATTACCAATTTACCATTGATGTCTATCAAACTAACTTCAAGTTCAGATGCATTGACAACACCTAATGAAATGGTAGCTTCTGAACTACTTGGATTAGGGTATATAGTCAGTTTACTGATGTTTTCGTCGGTAATTTCTGTATTAAAGATGCCTGTACCTTCTACATTAAAGGTATACACACTTTCATCAACGTCATTACTTACAACTTTTATGGTAGCAACTCTTAAACCTAAAGCAGATGGTTTAAATTTAACAGTAAGTACAGTGCTTGAACCAGATGCGATTGTTGCTGGCATTGTTGGTGCAGCTTCAATTGTAAAGTCGGCTGCATTGGCACCTTCAATAGTGATTGAAGAAACTTTTAATGAACCTACAGCAATATTACCTAATTCATAACTTAATGACTTCTGAGAACCTTTAACGATGCCACCGAAATCGGTATTATCAAACTGTTTAGCACTGATGCTACCGTTTTTGATTTCTTCGTTGTTACCACTCACAATGATTTCAGGATTGTCTAAATAAGTATCAGGATTGTAGAACGCCAGTAACTGACCACCTTCTACAACTTCACCTGCCTGAGCATAGTGAGCCTGATCGTATAAGATATACATACCTGGACCAAGGATTTTTTGCATATCAATGATTCCTGATGACTCTTCATCCTGGGTTAGGAAGTTAGAACTACCAGCAGTAAATCTGGTTTGATCGTGCTCGCCTACTACCTTCACAGCATCTGTGGCAATAGTGTACTGCCAGATTTTAGCAACATAAGATTGGTTACCTGGATCTTCCTGGATTAACAAGTGACCGAAATTATCAATACCGATGTTATCCATCATTTTCGGACCTTCGGTACCATCTAATAAAGCAGTGATGGTTCCACCTAATTCCGGATTGTTAATATCAGCAAATCTAAGTCTGTACATGC
>JBJTNS010000285.1:0-2828 GCA_046074245.1 Chitinophagaceae bacterium
ATGGCGCTTTTGCTGTTTCTCATTCTATGGAGCATCAGAAAACGTCTGAATTACGCTGGTACTCTATTCGGAATTTATCTTGTCATGAACGGATTTGAGAGATTCATGATCGAGAAAATTCGTGTCAATACTATTATGGAATTTGCTGGTCTGCACTTCACCCAGGCAGAATTAATTTCATCTGTTCTCATGTTACTCGGTCTAATACTCATCGTTTTTTCACTCAGAAAAAAAATGCCGGTAAAGAATCTTGATTCATCTGGCACAAGCCTTGCCTGATCAATATTATAATGAAGTTTGTTGCTGTATATTTAAGTGTTTTTTTCTGTGCCTCGCTCTCAGCTCAGTCTGATACGCTTATAAAAAGAAACAAACTGGCATTCAAAATAGGATATGAAATTCAGGGAAGCGATACCCTTCCAGTCTATCTTCTCAACAAATATATCATTACCGCTAAAGTTACTAAAACACCTGAAGAAATAAAGGCCTACGAAAACCTGGTCAGATGGGTCAGAAAAGCTCTTCCTTATGCCAAATTAGCGGCTTTCAGATTGCAAATGATGGAAGATAATCTGAATCTCCTGACCTCTGAAAAAGAAAAGAAAAAGTACGTCAAGGAATGCGAAAAGTCTATAAAGACCCAGTTTATGGATGATCTAAAAAATATGTACGTGGAAGAAGGTAAAATTCTTCTTAAACTCATACACCGCGAAACAGGAGAATCTACCTGGGATATCATGAAAGATTATGGTGGTACTTTTGAAATACTGCTCTATCAAACGATGGCAAAAACCTATAACGCTGATATGAAAGTGACATATGACCCCGTTATCGACTACCAAATTGAAGAAATTATTAAAACAATAGAAAGTGAAAATGCTAAATAAAATTAACCTTCTGGCCTTTGCAGCTCACCCTGATGATGTCGAAATATCAGCCTCTGGTATTATGATCAAACACCAGCAATTGGGCTTGTCAACTGGTATAGTTGATCTAACCCGTGGTGAACTGGGAACACGTGGTAGCGCCGATATAAGAGACACTGAATCTGCTAAAGCTACAGAAATTATGAAACTGAAGGTCAGAGAAAATCTTGGCTTTAAAGATGGTTTTTTTGAAGTGGATGAATTTCACTTGCTCAAAGTAATTACTGCTATCAGAAAATATCAACCCGATATCGTTTTAATCAATTCTGAATCTGACAGACACCCCGACCATGGTCGTGCTCACAATCTCCTTAAACGTGCTTGCTTCCTGTCTGGTCTCCCAAAAATTGTGACACCTTTCGATGGTGAAGAACTGGTGGCGTGGCGACCAAAAACTGTCTATTCTTATATTCAGGATTATTTTATTGAACCTCATCTCGTTGTCGATGTGTCTGAGGTGTGGGATCAGAGAATGCTTGCCCTGAAAGCATTTAGCTCGCAATTCTACGACCCGCAATCTTCTGAACCTTTAACGCCCATCTCTAACCCCGAATTTTTTAAATTCATAGAGGGTAGAGGCATGCAGTTTGGTAGATATATTAACAGTAAATTTGGTGAAGGCCTCAGAACTATCCGTCCTGCTGGTGTAGAAAATCTGTCAGATCTCAACTGATGAAAAAAACGGCTGTCATATCTCTGCTAATTCTGTGCGCCGTTTCAATTACCTTTTGGTATTTATCAAATCGTATCAGTTCTCCGGAATTTATAAAAATAGCCAATATTCGATTAAGTGAGATTGATAATAATTTCGCTACTTGTCAGGCTGATGTGGTGTTGTTAAATCCGAATAAATTTAATGCTAAACTGATCTATACCGATATCAGTGTGTTTTCAAATGATCTGAAAGTGGCAAGCATAAACCAGACCTCTGTTTCCGAAATACCTGCCAATAAAGAGTTCTCTCTTCCACTCTCCTGTAAAATTAACCTTGTTAATTCAATCGGCTCTCAGGGACTGTCAGGTATCATCGAAAAAGCGCTCTCTTCTGAGAAAAAATTACCGCTTAAATTCGAAGGTCACTGCCGTGTCGTAGTAAAGGGTCGCGCCTACAAAATCCCCATCAGTGTTCAGGAAACAATTGTTTTTAAATGAAATTTCTAACAATCCTTTTTTGCCTCACATTTTCTAATAGTCTGTTCTTAGATCAGCCATCAAAAAAACTTATTGTCTTTACTGGCTCCGATTGGTGCCCAAATTGTAAACAGTTCGATCAGTCTGTTCTCAAAGATTCTTTATTCCTGAGATTTATTCAACAAAATAAAATACAATTGGAAATCGTCGACTTCCCTCAACGTTCCTTTCAGTCAGATTCTGTTAAACAAGAAAATATAAAAAAAGCTGATTACTTCGATTTTGAAGGTGAATTCCCAAGTATCTACCTATTCAATCTGAATGATTCTTCTGTAAGACAAATTGACTACAATAGGGAGAATCCAGAAATGTTTTGTAAGTCGCTCTTAAATTAATCAGGTATGCAATCCTTTAGTCAGAAATTACGATTAATGGGCTCTGATTTTGAACTTGTTGTTGTCTGTGATCAAGCTTCACATGCCAATCACTTTCTACAAGCTGCGATTGATGAAATTAAAAGAATCGAAAATCTCCTCTCCGAATTTAAAGCTGATTCTGAAACTTCTCTCATCAATGCTCACGCTGGTATAAATCCAGTATCTGTCTCAGTAGAGGTCTTCCAGCTTATTAAAAGATCGGTTTCTATTTCTCATCTTACTCAAGGGGCTTTCGATATCACTATGGCTCCCCTGAAAAAAATCTATCAATTTAGAAATGCAGAATTCCAACTCCCAAATGATTCTGTAATTCAATCCTGTCTGAAACTTACTG
>JBJTNS010000286.1:0-2880 GCA_046074245.1 Chitinophagaceae bacterium
GTTTTCTTCTGATTCTTTCTCTTTAGTGGGGAATGCTCAATCGCTGCATTATACCTTCTCAGACTCTGGTACCTATTGGTTGCAACTCATTGCCTCCAATAACTTGCGCTCTGATACCTCCGTCAAATCTATCGTTATTTATCCTGCTATTCCTCAGCGCTTCCTTGGCAATGATACCATTCTGGCTGCTGGTTCTACTTTCTCTAAATTACTCAATGCGCCTTCTAATGCTTTCTGCAACCGCTGGCTGCTGAATGATACCCTGATTGCCAGCTCTGATTCTCTGCCTGCTTCTAAGTTTGGTACCTATATCTGCCAGTCTACTAATCCCTCTTTCTGCTTAGTTACCGATACAATCATTCTGCTCCCTTGCATAGATTCTCTGGCTCTGCCAATCATTACCCGCAGTCGCGATTCCCTATTCGTCTCTAACTATTTTACCGATAGTTTTACCTGGTTCAAAAATGGCATTCTATACAAAACTTCTCGCCAGAACTTTATCCAGCTGAATGATTCTGGTCTTTATGCTGTGATGCTTGTCAGAAACGGTCATTGCCCGAAAGTCAGTTTGCCTTATAAAGTTACTTCTGTTTGTTTAGATACTTTGTCTGTGCCTATCATCTCCCGCAGTCGCGATTCTCTGTTTGTTTCTAACTTTAACGGCGATTCTTTACATTGGTTTAATAACGGTGTGTTAGTACAAGCATCCGCCAGCAATTTTATCCATCTTAAAGCTACTGGCACATACCGTGTAAGCACCATTAAAAATTTTCACTGTACTAAATCGAGTGCCGATTATACCGTCACCAGTCTTTGTATCGATTCCCTTAAAACCCCTGTTATCAGCAGAAAAAATGATAGCCTGTTTGTTTTAAATCTCGTTGCCGATAGTTTTGTTTGGTACCACAATTCCATCAATATACAAGCCAGTACTTCTAATACGCTACCGCTATTTGATACCGGCACATACTCAGTTGTAGCCTATAAAAAATATCTTTGCCCGCGCAGTTCTGGTGATTTTAATGTGCATCAACTATCTACTGAAATTGTTAACTATTCAGACAAATTCATCAGCCTATTCCCTAGTCCTTCAGATGGCATTGTATATTTCACATGCCCTTTGCCTTTCACCCTCATTGTGACGGATGCTCTAGGCAAAACCGTTTTGAAACAACAAGAAGTTCTCCCAATAAATTTACCAAAAGGTATTTACCTGTTCAGATTTATTCTTAAGCAGCAGGTCATAATTAAGAAAGTGGTGGTGTTATAAGTCCTAAGCCTCTTTCTTCAGCTCAACCTTCACGCAGTCGCTGACCTGGGTTTCGCCAGTTACTAATCCACCGAAGTTTTTGTTTTCGTGATGAACGTATTGTCTGAGTTCGGCATTAGCAGAATCGCTGAGGATACCCAGTTGCTCTATCACCGCTTGTGCAATGTTGTATTGCGGCCCCATTTTACCATCGTCTACTTTGATACAGATACCGTAATTGAGGTTTCTGATACCGATAGAATATACTCCATCTGCCCCCGTTTTACCGATTAGTTTTCCTTCAGACAAACGCATCAGGTCGGGGCAATAGCGCTTTTTCCCAGCAATCATAGCAGGGTATTTCACAATAGCATCCACCATGGTTTTGCAAGCGTTCTGAACAGCCTCATCAAACTGTGCAGGATGAATTAAATTTTTATAGGCCACTGCCTGGTTGTATACCGGAAATGCGAAAATAGGTGCAGAGCAACCATCGATACCCTGTTGAATTTGTGCTTTAGGATAATGGTGGAAATCGGCAATGACATCCAGTATTTCCTGATGCAGAGCGTGTTTAGGGTCGATATAATCGGCAGTCGACCAGTTTTTAAAAACACAATACGCCAGAAAACCCGCGTGCTTACCACTGCAATTGTTGTGAATTCTGAGAGCTGGCAGATCGTTTTTGATCAGTGCGTTGGCATCCTCTTTAAGGGTTGGCATTTGCGGACCGCACAGTAAGTGCGATTCATCTAAACCGATTTTAGCGAGAATACCGCGAACGGTTTCTACATGCTCTTGTTCGCCATTATGAGAGCCACAAAAAAGAGCTATTTCTTTTTCATTGAAGCCAAAATGCTCGACTGCGCCAGAGGTAAGCAATGGAATCTGTTGAAAGAACTTGAGGGCAGAGCGCGGGTAGCACAATTGTTGTGTATCGCCCTGACTGTATAGGATCTTGTTATCCTGATCGACGATACAGATAACACCTCTGTGAAAACTTTCGAGAACTTCTCCCCTGCTTACTTCTACTAAAATCGGATTACTCATGTAAATATTAAGATTCTTTATGATTGGCCAGAAGGAACATGCATGCCATACGGATGGCTACGCCATTTTCCACCTGATCGAGAATGATGCTATAGTCGCTGTCAGCTACTTCGCTGGTTATTTCAACCCCACGGTTAATTGGTCCGGGATGCATAATGGTGATATCTTTTCCTATGCTATCGAGCATATTGAGGGTTAAGCCATATTGCATACTGTATTCGCGCAGAGAAGGAAAGTATTTAATATCCTGACGTTCCAGCTGAATGCGCAGCATATTGGCGACATCGCACCATTCGAGTGCTTTTCTGAGATTGTGTTCTACTTTAACACCGAGTTGTTCGATGTGACGTGGAATCAGCGTACTTGGTCCGCATACCATTACCTCGGCTCCCAGTTTCTGAAGGCAGTAGATATTAGAGAGCGCAACACGACTATGAAGGATATCCCCGACGATAGCCACTTTTTTACCAGTAACATCACCCAGAGCTTCGCGGATTGAAAACGCATCGAGCAGAGCCTGAGTTGGGTGTTCGTGCGTACCATCGCCGGCATTGAGGATAGTAGCATCAATATGTTTCGCG
>JBJTNS010000287.1:0-15117 GCA_046074245.1 Chitinophagaceae bacterium
AGAGAGCAAGTATTGATCCCAATACAAGCCCACAATGAAATGGATATGAATTTATATGATTTGGCAGTAAAATTAGGAAAGAGCAAACGCTATACAACTGCTTTTCGTAAAGCATTTCCAAATCAAGCCATGAGCCCTGAATATGTCAGCAAAGCTTTGGAACAATTTTTAATTACCCTCATTTCATTTAATGCACCAATTGACCAATTGCACAACAGGACAGATACTTTAAATGTTATTAGTGCTTCAGCCTTAAGAGGCTTACAGATTTTCATGAAGCCTGTTGAGAATGGGGGAGCTGACTGCTTCCATTGCCACAGCAACAACCCGTTTTTTGGCAACAACAGTGTGAGTGGTTCGATGGCAAACAATGGACTGGATTTTCAATTTGGAGACAATGGTTTTGGAAGCGTTACAGGCAATAGTTTAGACAACGGAAAATTCAAAATTCCTTCTCTTAGAAATATCGCGGTAACTGCACCATACATGCACGATGGGCGTTTTGATAATTTAGAAGAGGTAATAGATTTTTATTCGAGTGGAATTAAGTTGAATTCACCTAACCTTGACATCAACATACTTTCCCATGGCAAGCAATTGAATTTAACCCAACAGCAAAAAGATGATATTGTTGAGTTTTTGAAAACCTTAACTGACCAGTCGTTTTTAACCAACCCAGCCTTTAAAACACCCTTTTAGAGGTTTGGTTTTTATCCAATGGTAAATCAAAAGTACGAGGCTTATTGCATAAAGTAAGGAGATAAACTTTTGATGAAAAATGAGCGTGTCATAGTTTTCTAGTTTTAAGATTTTACATATTGATTCTAAGCTTAAGGCGTAGGCCATGCTGATGATTAACCACGGTCCGTATAACTTTTGCCTGAACGCCAGCAAAGTTAAAAACACTATGGCAGGATGAATGTATCGCTCATGCATCTGGGTGTTTAAATAAAAGAAAAATATTGGAACCAAGGTCATGATCCATAACCAATGATCCAATTGTAACCTGCTACCTGCTTTCTTTATAATCACTTGCCAGCTGTCTTTTAAAACTCCCCACATCACATATAATGAACTCCCGAAAAATAGTATTAGTCCGACCTGCTTATAACTTAAGCCAACTACTGTTTTAATCGTGTCTTTAACAAACATCAGGTCGCCATCTAATAACAAATACCATAAGTTGAAGGCGTTCATGCTGACAGATTGGTAATAATCCACAGACCCTGTAATCACCACAGAGATATTACTGGTTACTCCTGCATATATAAATGGTGATAATATTAATAACTCTGCCAGAAAAGCAATTGACAATGCTTCTAATATTCGGCGCCAACTCATTAATGGCAACCACATTAGTCCGAGTACCGGCAAAAAGACAATGGCTTGAAGTTTGACATTTAAAGCGAGCAAAAAGAATAATATACCACCGCTTAAATGCTTTTTATACGATAAGGTAAAGGCTGCTAAAAGGAAAAAACTTAAAATGCTGTCTACCTGATTCCAGATGATGGTGTTGTAAATGAATCCAATATTGATCAGCGTAAATAAGATGTATTGCCAGGCGCGTTTCTTCTCTCTGAAATACGAACTGATAATGATGGCAGATCCGACATCAAATAAAAGGGTTACAACTTTTAACGTGTAAATTAAGGGGAATATTTTTTCGGTCCCTACCAGATACCCGTACCCTCTTAATACATACAGATACAAGGGCAGATAGTTGACAGTACTGCCTTCTGTATAGGCAGATGCTATGCCATTGCTGTTCATGCGTGTGGCCCACATGCCCCAGCAGGCACAGTCCCAGGCATGACCGAAATTCGGCATCAGCAGAAGCAATATGACGTAAGCAATTGCTCCGGCCCACAATAAATGCTTATGGGTTTTTATGGCCTGTAATAACGACTGTCTGAGCATTGCCTGTTGTTTGAATGAGTTTGTAATTGTAGCGCAAAGGTAAACTGTCTTTGTATAAATTCCCCATCATAACAGTGTCACCGATACTGAGCTGCCTGAACTTTCCTCTGCTGATTTCTGAATGCTGCCTGGTATAAAAATAGAACTCTGCATCATACCAGTTGGCAATATATTTGGCTTTTTGTGTCCTGTCGTGCGACTTCATCATGTGGCTGAGTTCATAATGCCCGGGATCTAATAACAAGCCTTTTCGATATGCAATAAATTCGAATTTGTCTTTTAGTGGTATCACTAAAGCTCCTAGTAAACATATCGTAAAAATGCTCTTTAATGCCTGACGTTTTATCTTGCTGTGTAATACAAATAATCCATAGCTTAATAATATGGCAACCAGGGGTAGTAATGGCATGTCATACCAGTGTATTCTGGTACTGGCAACGCTCAGGAAAAATATATACAAAAGAAAACTCAAGCTGAAATATCGCAGGTTCCTGTCTTTAATGAACGGACAAGCTACTAAAACTAAAGGCAATAACCAGATCCAGTAGTGAAAGCGATAGTCAAACAAGTTGACGATGTAATAATGCCATTCTGAAGTATGACCTTCTAATGCTTTTGAAAAGCGTCCGTGGAAATCGTTGTTCCAGATGGCTTGTAAATACCCGCCTTCAGCCATTTCTCTTATGAAAATATAGGATACAAATGGCATTAGCGAAATCAGCAAGGCCATCAGAAGTGGTTTGACTCTGCCATAATCTTTGAAACTCGCTACAACTATTAAATACACTGGAATGGGAATAATGCCTGCTGCACTTTTACAAAGTAAAGCCAGACTCTGAAAGATGGTAAAGCCTAATAGTGCTTTATCGTTCTGATCTATGATATACGAACGTAAATACATCAGGGCTGCCAGTACAAAAGCGCTCAAAAGGGTGTCATAATCGCCAGTCATGCTGCCATGTAACTGAATAAATCCATCAGAAGTAGCCAGTAATAAACTTGCCAGTAGTCCGTAATAGATATTCTTGCTGATGCTGTAAACAAGATTGAAAACTGCGAAAAAACAAGCTAATGCGGCAAGTGCAGATGGTAATCGCACCGACCATTCTGATAGTCCGAATACCTTGATGCACAAAGTTTGTATCCACACCAGTAACGGGGGTTTGGTATTGTACAAATCAGCTTTGTTTTCAAAGGTGCTGATGAGGAAGCTATTAGTCTGACTCATCTCTGCTGCATTGACAGCTAAGCGAGATTCATCCCACTGCACGATAGGCAGTTCGCCAAGGTGATAAAACTGTAAAAAGAGCACATAGATTGCTACAACTGCAAGGCAGAAATATCTGAAGTATGGGTGCTCTGTCAGTGATTTCAATTTAAGCGTTTAAGTGTAGTTTGCCAGATTCTTCCTGTGCTTTTAGTTCCATAATCTGTTCGAGTGCATCAGGAATAACATCACTGCATATTACAATAAATGAATCCATTTCTGCACTTTGAATGGCGTGATCTATAGCTGCTTTTTCTGCTTGTATCACCGTCACTTTTTTGTTTGGATCTATTTGCTGAATTCCTTTTAACATCAGATCGATAATCTCTTGCTCACTTCTGCCCCGCAAATTGCGGTCCTGACGGATGATAATTTCATCAAAAATTCTGGCGGCTTCTTCTCCTAAAGAAATGGTGTCTTCATCTCTTCTGTCGCCTACACCTGCAATGATACCAACTTTTTTTCCGGTCTCTGTATTGGACAAGAATTTACCTATGGCTTTTAAGCCTGCAGTATTATGGGCATAATCTACCATCACACTGAAATGTTTAAAGTTAAACAGGTTCATCCTGCCAGGTGTCTGTGCAGGTGAAGGGATGAAAGTTTGCAAGCCAGATTTAATGTCTTCAATTTTGAAGTTTCTTAAGAAAGCTGCCAGTATCAATGGTAAACAGTTGGCAATGTTAAACTCTGCTCTGCCTCCGAAGGTCATCGGTACATTGGTTACCTTGTCAACGCGTATTTTCCAGGTACCTTTCATAATTGTAACATAACCATTTTCATATACTGCCGCAATTCCGCCAGTTTTGCAATGGTCGATGATGCGCTGATTGGTCTCGTCCATGCTGAACAAAGCAAGTTTGCACGTAATATTCTCGCGCATTTTGTACACTAAATCATCATCTGCATTTAAGATGGCAAAGCCTTCAGGGAAAACAGATTCAGCAACAACGGCTTTCACTCTCGCTAATTGTTCTAAGGTGTCTATGCCCTGCAATCCGAGGTGGTCGGCAGCAATATTGGTAATAATGGCGATGTCGCAGTTGTGGAAACCTAAGCCTGCTCTCAAAATACCTCCTCTTGCACATTCCAGTACCGCAAAGTCAACTGTAGGATCTTTCAATACAAATTCCGCTGAAATTGGTCCGGTACAATCACCACGCATCATCATTTCATTCTGAATGTATACACCATCAGTGGTGGTATAGCCAACTTTATGACCAACCTGCTTGCAGATATGGGCCATCAGTCGGGTAGTAGTGGTTTTGCCATTAGTGCCTGATACCGCAATGATTGGGATTCTGGCACTGGTACCTGTAGGATATAACATATCGATGACAGGTTCTGCAACGTTACGCGCAATACCAACCGTTGGTTCTAAGTGCATTCTGAAGCCTGGTGCGGCATTCACTTCCAGCACTGCTCCGCCAATTTCAGAAATAGGTACCGATAAATCCGGCGACATAATATCAATCCCACAAATGTCTAGTCCGATAATCCTGGCAATCCTTTCGCACATAAAAATATTGCTTGGATGCACATGGTCGGTGATGTCTTCGGCTGTTCCGCCGGTACTGATATTAGCCGTTGGCTTTAGAAGTAATTCGTAATCTTTTGGCAATACTGTCTCCAAAGTAAAACCTTTGTCGTCGAGTATTTGCTGCGTAAAATGGTCGACTTTAATGGCGGTCAATACTTTCTCGTGACCGTATCCGCGACGGGGATCTGAGTTCACAATATCAATCAATTCCTGAATATTGTGCTTGCCATCGCCAATAACACAGGCAGGTGTGCGTTTAGCTGCTGCTACGAATTTATAATTTACAACCAGTACACGATGGTCGTACCCCGTAATAAACTTCTCTACGATTACAGATCTGGAGTAATGTTTGGCGGCATCAAATCCTATTTTAAGGTCTTCCCAATTGGTGATATTCGTTGTTGCACCTTTGCCATGATTGCCATTGATGGGTTTGGTAACAAGCGGATAGCCTATTCTTGAAGCGGCCAGTTCAAGGTCTTCTAAATCATAACATATTTTCCCTTTCGGAACCGGAATCTCGGCAGATTCTAATAATAGTTTGGTGTCTTCTTTATCGCAGGCTATTTCTACGGCGATACTACTGGTAGTGCTGGCTACAGTAGCTTGTATGCGGCGCTGATTGATGCCATAACCTAACTGCACCAGCGAACGGCCATTTAATCTGATAAATGGAATATTGCGCTTGATGGCTTCTTCTACTAAGCTCCCTGTACTTGGTCCCAGACGTTCTTCCTCGCGGATTTCCCTGAGGCGCTGAATATCTTCTTCCAGAGAATACTGTGTGTTGTTAATGAGTGCTTCTGCAATTCTAACACTTGCTTTGGCTGCATAAACACCTGCTTTAGCTTCCCAGTAGTTAAATACGACATTGTAGACCCCGGGAGCTGATGTCTGGCGGGTGCGACCGAAACCGCAGTTCATGCCTGCAAGCGTCTGTATTTCCAATGCAATATGTTCGATGACATGTCCCATCCAGGTGCCTTCTTCAACCCGCTGAAAGAATCCTCCCGGTACGCCCGGACTGCATCGATGAGAGTACATAGAAGGGAAGAGGGTTTTTAAACGCTCCAGAAATCCATCAATCTTGTTGGTGGGTCTTTCTTCCATGTCTTCCAGGTCGAGGCGCATCACAATAAGTTTGTGTCTTCTGATGCTCCAGTAATTCGGACCATTCATGGTTTTGATGTCAATGATTTTCATATTTTACTACAAGTGCTTAGTACCTGCAATAAAACATAGTTTTGCCAAATAAACAAACCATTGTCTAATTTAAAATTGCTATTGATGACTGGGATGCTTATATCTTGATTCTCTGTATCCGGAGTTTGTCTATCATCACTCCGCAACTTTCTTCACTGCCCGTTGTCTCTAGCCGAATTTCCAGTTGCCCTTTTTTTAATCCCTGACGAATGAAAAACTGGAAATATGTGCGTGGACTGAACTGAGCCTTTCTCTGTAATAAAAATGTCTGCTGCTCTACATATTTGCCATCATCAGTTAACAGAAATCTTAAGTAGGCGTCTTTGTTCTGGTCGCGACTGTCGATGTCAAATGTCAGTAATAAGGATGAATCATGACTGTCTATTTCAGGTAAATCAATCCTGGTGATGGCTTCTTTAGAATGAAGTTTTAATGTTTTGCTGATGTCGATTTGTTCGATTACAGCCTTGTCGCTGTACTCAGAAAAATCCCAGAATGGAGAGGTGCTGTAATGGTATACTTCATGGGTTTTTAAAAACACCATTTCGAACCGCTCTTTATCCATATCACACCAGTTGATGATGTTATTGAAAAACTGATACTGAAGAATACGCCAGTATATAAAACTACTGCCAAGTATGGTTAATAGCGTAACCCTTATCCATGTGTTTTTTGCCAGCGACCTGAAACCATAAGCCATCAGCAATAAAAACAATCCGTAGTAATCTGTAATAGGTCTGCAGCCAGCCGTGCAACCATAATGTAAATAGTACCAGCATGACATTAAATAAATAACCAATAAAATACCAGATGCACTCATTATAGCTCTTGCAAATTGTTTTCTGATCAATAAGCCTGCGAGTCCTGTGATGACCATCATTAAGCCCCCTGGTGTGTATAAAGCCCAGCCGCAGTTATAACTAAAAATGAAATCGAAAATCTGAGCCTGTGAAAGGTTTAATGTCTCTTCTCCATATGGGTAAACATACCATTGGCCAGTTTGCCAGTGCCATAAGTATGCCTGAATAGCAGGAAATACCAAACTAGCCATTAAAGCTGCAAAAACATAAGTGAAATCTTGTTTGATGGTGCTGATAATCTGCCCGTACAGAAGTATGGGAACAAGTAAAATAATAATACCATTGAGTGGGCGAATGACGAGTATTAATCCATATATTAAACCTGCTGCGATGAATTTAATAGGTGTCGACTGTCGCCTGATGCTCAGAAGCAGACTGGCAAAAGCAGCAAAGGCAAAAAAAGAATAAGCGTGACTATAGGCTGGATCGTAAGCCGCATACACAAATAAATTAGTGCCGAATAACACAAAACTTATAAACGCTCCCGCCTGAAGCGGACTGTATTGCCACTTTAACAAAGTTCTGTAAAGCATGAGAAATCCCAGCAATACATAGAAAATAACAGATAATAAAATGAAAAAATGGTGCGTCCGACTAAAAGGGTTATCCTCGTCTGTGCTCAGTTCTGCCAATAAATAAAATGGCAGTTGCATGATCGCTGGTCCCGAATAGTATTTGCAGACTTTCTTAGATTGGTCAATTTGATTGACTATTGGAGGAATGTAACTGGCGTATTTTTCCTGCTTGCTGGTAACTGAGTCTAAGAAAGTCCAGTTTGGGTCGTGGTACTTAAAATAAGCAGGTAAAATGGCATAGTAGCCAAATGCATCTTCGTTTATGATTTTATCGCTTCTGTTATAGCGATTAAGGGTATCAGATAATTCGTACAAGTAGGCGCATGAAAAACAAACAAAAACGATTGCCGGAAGCCAGCGTTTTAGTTTCTCTGCCTGATACATTGTCCTACTGAGTGATGATAGCTTGCTTGTAAATCATCTCTCCGGATTTGTTGCGGATGGTAATGTAATACACAGCATCAGCGAGCTCTGCAGCATCTATCGGATTAACAGTGTTAGACTGTATATTTTGAGTTATGACTTGTTTGCCACTCATATCGATGATGTTTAAAGTATAAGTCTGAGAAGATGCTTCAGTGATTTTAATCTTTAGTGTTTTACTACCTGCTGCAGGATTAGGGTAAACACTTACCAGTAAGCCTTCAACAGGAGTAACTGCGGTGTCGAATTCAATCTCTCTGTATGGTAAACCAGGTCGTAAATTATTCAGCACATAACGCATGATGAAGGCTTGTTCGTTGGTATACATTGCAGCACATCCATCAAGGGCATAGTCCATGTAGTTTTCTGTCATGTCTGGCTTGTCATTCATTGCGTCTACACAGGTGTTCTGACCGCCACAAGTGGCATTGGCGACACGTGCATTAGGGGTATCAAAGATGCCATCATCAACACTGCAACCTGTACTTGTATTTCCATCACCCCATATATGTCTGAGTCCGAGATAATGACCGACTTCGTGAACAGCAGTTTTGCCTTCGGTGTATTTAGAGGGAGCAAGCGGACTCTTACGACCCACGATTTTGTAGTGCAATACAACACCAGATTCTAAATCGTTGGTGTCTTTGGTAATCGAATTATCCCAGTTTGGAGCGCCGGTAGGAGGGGTAGCGAAACCATAAACAATACCGATATAGTTGGGGAACTCCATGTCACACACCCAGATGTTGAGGTATTTGGCCGGATTCCAGGCAGTTTTGCCACCGCTGCCAGATACTTTCATAAAGTTGGAATAACTGCCGTAAATGTTGGTAGCAAAGGTAGTGCGACTAGTGAATGTGCGGGTAATGCCAGTGGTAGCATTGCCATTTTCGTCTACAGT
The DNA here is from genome assembly GCA_046074245.1 of Chitinophagaceae bacterium. Classification (GTDB taxonomy): domain Bacteria; phylum Bacteroidota; class Bacteroidia; order NS11-12g; family UBA955; genus JABMMZ01. Next base: position 8,690 of record JBJTNS010000287.1, read on the forward strand.
AGCCAGTTTAAACTGAATTCTGACATCTGCTGCCAGTGGTTTGAATATAGAACGTATTCTGCTGGTGTCCTGAGTGAGTTTTCTGAAAGCACGGTTGAGTTCAAGCATCTGATTGTGAACTAAACTATCGTTGATGTTCTCTGCGTTGTTGTTATAAACAATATGGAATACTACAGGGATTTCAAAAAATAAAGTATCTGCTGTGATGTCGCCGCGTTTAGAACTCTGTAATTCATTGTACTTGTCTAAGGCATCGCGGTACCAGGCTTCCTGCCACTTCAGGAAATTAGGTTTGTTTTTGAGGATTCGCTCTACCTCGTGCTGGTAGCCACAAATCTCGTGTGGGGTGTTCTGTGCGTTGATTGAAAAAACAGAAAGTGATAGGATTAAACAGATGATGAAATTTTTCATAAATTATTTACCGGTAAAAATAGGTTTGCGTTTTTCGTTGAATGCCGCAACACCTTCTTTGTTGTCGGCGCTGCTTCCTGCTACTTCCTGGCAGTATGCCTCGTATTCCAGCATGGTTTCAAGGTCGCTGTTAAACGATTTGTTCAGCATTTTCTTCATTAATCCTATAGCCTTTGTAGGGGCTGAAGCATAGTAGCCGGCAATTTCGGCAGTCGCTTCATCCAGTTGCTCAGCAGGGACACAACGGTTGATCATCCCCCAGTCGAGCGCCTGTTTAGCACTTACTTTACTACCCATAGTACTTAATTCAAAAGCTCTGGCACTGCCAACCAAACGAGGCAGAAAGAATGATGATCCACTGTCTAATACAAGTCCAACGTTTATAAAAACTTCTATTAAACTGGCATTTTCTGAAGCAACAATAAAATCTGATGCCAGGGCCAGTGAACAACCTGCTCCTGCCGCTACGCCATTTAAACGGCAAATAATCGGCTTTGGCATATTGCGCATCTCACGAATAATTGGATTGTAGCGCTTGTGCAATGAATCTATAAACGATCTCTTCTCTGCTCCGGCTATGGCTTTGAGGTCCTGCCCACTGCAAAAAGCTTTTCCTGCTCCCGTTAAAACAATTACTCTGCAGTTGTCATCTTTCTTAGCTGCTTTGAAAGCATCCTGCAATTCGTAACTCTGCTCGTCGTTAAATGCATTAAAAACATCAGGTCTGTTAAGGGTAATGGTAGTTATTGCGCCATTCGATTCGTATGTTAAACAGTTATAAGCCATAAAACTACAAATTTACTAAATAATGGGCATTATTCAAAAAAATAGCGACTCTAACTATTGTCCTGATTGTTAGGCAACTAGATGTCTGAATCTAAAAAAATATTTTAGTTAAGCTGATCTGATTGCCTGATGGCATCTGCTATTAATTTACCATGCCACTGAACGATATGGTGGGCGTTTTCTTTTAAAACTTCATTGGTTTTTTTGCTCAGCCATGGTTCGATCGCAATGATGGGTTTTCCATGTTTTTTGGCGTAATGTATTTCCTGTTCCAGCCAGGCATCGCATGTTTCTCCAACGCCTGCAAGCATTAATAAACAGTCCGAGTTTTTGATGGCCTTTTCTATTCTTACTTCTATGGGTTCAGCACTTTTGTGGTCTGTTTTAAAGGTCTCGAGAAATTTGTATTGAATACCTTCTTTATCCAGGAATTTAATTTTCTTTTCGCACGCATCCGGATGACATAGCCAGGAATAACTGATGTATAAATGATAAGTTTTTGACATAAGTGTTTTCTGTTTATTTCAATTGATTTACATGAAGCAACCGGACAATTGAAATTGTATTGATAGGGCAAATCTATGCAAATTGATGACTAAGCTAAAAAGTTTTTTTTGACATTTTGTTCCATTACCTGTTTCGCCAATTTTTTCTGTTGTATGTGAGTGATTTATGTTCAATAAAAAAAGGGACTAAAAGTCCCTTTTCCATTAGTTCGGTGTGACAGGTTTTGGTGCTGGTGGACGAATGCCTGGGAAATCGCCTTTGGAACCGGATTTACTACCACTGCTGTTGCTATTGCTTCTTGTGCGTGGCTCGCTGTTATTGTCTTCCTGCTGGTATTCACGGGTGCGTGGGTATACTATTACTTCATCACTTTCTCTTGATCCTGGATAGGTAACATTGCTGTTGCTCTTCGGACAAGGATCGCAATTACATGGCAGATAAACTTTGTTACTGTCTCTGGCATCAATTTGTAGACTGTCTATAGTTGTAACTTTATAATAACCTTCTTTAATAAGTTTCTTCTCGTACTGAGTTTCTGAAAGGTCTATCAATATACCAAATTTAAATTGCTCCTGACGAGGTTTGCTGGTGTAATATTTGAGTTCGTGGCTCAAACCATTGAATGTGCTGTTGCCCAGATCGACCTGCTTAACTTTGCTGCCGTTGATCCATTCGTAACGTGCATCAAGGCTAATGACAGGAGATATTCTCAATCTTAATCCTGCTCCGAATCCATATAACATCGATACAGAGGTATGGACATTATTGCTCGAACTACTTTCAGTTTCTTTTAAAGGCACGTAAGACGAAACCTGCTGATTGGTGGCGTAAATTCGCGGTCCGGCCATTACATTGAAGTATGGAATTAAAGCATACCTGGCGTATTCTAAATGGCCTCTTCCAAGGAAGTCCATAGAGTGACTTCTCAATCTTGCAAATCCGCTATCGCTTCTTAAGTTATTTAATGCGACATTGCTCTTTTTGCTTTTACCATCAAACTGCATGCCCCCGTCGAGTCCGCCATGCAATCCCCAATAATCGCTTTTTAATCTGTTTCCAGACATGAATTGAAGGTTGAACCCTGCGTGACTGCTATCTCCTCCGCGGTTTTTCTGTGCTGTGAAATGCATGCCGATAAAGCCGTTTGAAATGGTTTTGTTACTGTTGTCAATTACCCAGTCGTACTCTTCGGGTACCCAGGTTGTGCGGGTAAGCACTTTGTAGATTTTGCCATTTTTAACGGCAGTTAAAAAGGTGTCTTTCGCAATTGCTGGCGTATTGATTGGTTCGCCTTCGGCTACAATTGGTTTTGCTGGTTCAGATTCAGGTTTTCCACTTGGTTCTTCGTTCTTGATAGTGCCGGATGCTAAGCCCGATGCAATGGTTTTTTCTGTTTTTGTACTGAAAGTGTTACGCTCTTTTTTTAGAGACTCTGCTGTTTTTGCAGACTTAGTAGAGCCTTCTGAACCAGATTTATCTGTCAGAAGAATATCAGCTGAATTAGTAGAGGGTGTCTTAGAGTCAACTGTTGTATGATTGTTGAATAGCAAGCTGCTTGCTAAAGTCAAAAGCGTTAAAATGCTCATAATTGTAATGATTAAAAGGGTTAATTGTTTGCGTTTTTTGCCGGTGTTTTCGGGAATAAACATAACAGGTTTCAGGTCGTCTTCTTTGTCCAGCAAGGTCTGCATATGTTCCCACGCGGCAGGGTCAAATGCGGCTTCATGCTGACTGAAACCAGATCTGAAAATATCGTCGGGTAATTGGTTTAAGTCTTTCATGATGCTTGATGGTGTTTGTTTAAAAGTGACTTCAGGATGGTTCTTGCCTGGTTGACATGCCATTTGCTGGTACCAGCAGAAATGTTAAGTCGCTCGGCAATTTCTTCGTGTTTGTAGCCTTCGATGGCAAACATGTTAAAAACTATTCTGGTGCTGTCTGGCAGCGCATCCAGTAACTTGTAAAGATCTTCTACCACCAGATTCTGCAGTCCGGAACCACTGTCACTAATGGTGTCTGTTGCTTCGTTAAGTTCGCTGGTTTTCATTTCTCTCATGTTGCTTCTCAACTGGTCGATGATGCTGTTGTAAACAATTCTGTGTATCCATCCATCGAATGATCCGTTGTACTGATAGGCAGATAAGCTTTTAAAGACTTTTAGAAAACCGAAATTAAGCACTGACATGGCATCATCTCTGTTTTTTACATACCGCATGCACAAGGACATCATTTTACCATAATATTTTTTATACAGCTGAGCCTGAGCCGACCGGTCGTTTGCCAGACAGGCATCTATCATTGCTACAAGATCCGGATCCTGTAACAGTGTCTTCTGCCTGCTTTCAGTTAACTGTATCGATATGTCTGGTGTTAATGACATGGAACTTTAACCTGTTGTTCTATAGCAAATGACGTACCTTCGAAAGAAAGGGTTGGGTACTAACACGAAAATAGGACGAAACTTTAATTTTTTCGGACAAAAAAAATGCCCTGGCGTAATTCCAGGGCATCGTTAAATATTGTAAATCGTTTATTGACCGGCTTCTGCAGCACCTGCTCTGCCAACCATTTCCATTAAATCACCGCTAATGCCTGTGTAACTGAAACCACCATCGTGGAATAAGTTCTGCATGGTCACATATCTGGTATAATCACTGAATAATGACACCACATAATTGGCACAAGCCTCTGCACTGGCATTGCCAAGCGGACTCATTTTATCGGCATAGGTAAAGAAGGCATCAAATCCTCCAACACCACTACCTGCAGTTGTCATGGTCGGACTCTGAGAAATGGTGTTAACACGCACTTTCTTGGCCTTACCAAAATGGTATCCAAAACTTCTGGCGAAACTTTCAAGTAAAGCTTTAGATTCTGCCATTTCATTATAGTCTGGGAATACACGCTGTGCTGCAATGTAACTCAATGCCACAATACTGCCCCATTCGTTCATCGCATCTTTCTTCATCAATGTCTGCATTAGTCTGTGGAATGAAATAGCAGAGATGTCAAAGGTTTTGTGCATGAAATCGTAATTTAAATCGTTGTAAGGATTTTTCTTTCTTACATTTAAACTCATGCCTATGCTGTGCAATACGAAATCAAGCTTGCCAAATTTAGCAATGGCTGCGTCAATCAGATTGTCCATGTCTGCATCTAAACTAACATCGCAGGCAATTACCTCTGAATTGGTCTTAGCTGCCAATTCGTTGATGGTGCCCATTCTTAATGCGATTGGAGCATTGCTTAAAATGAACTCGGCGCCTTCGGCATGTGCCAGCTCAGCTACTTTCCAGGCGATAGACTTAGTGTCTAATGCGCCGAAAATGATTCCTTTTTTTCCTTTTAATATCATAAGTTGTGATAGGGTGCAAAAATAAGACCTTTTATTGAATTACAAGTTTGCCTGTTTCTATTTTATTGTCGTGTCTGCTTACAATGATGTAAATGCCTTTACTCCATTCTGAAACATTCAGTGTTAATGTCTCTTCAACAGACTTGCTGCTGAACAAAACTCTTCCGTTTAAATCCAGTACCTGAACATCAGATGCCTTAATACCACTGATATTGACACTCTCGGTAGCAGGGTTTGGATAGATGCCTAAAACACTCTTTTCAATGCTTTCAATGCCGGTGTTTGTGCCATTGACATTGTCAACTTGTGCCATAATTCCTAAACTGCTGTTCATATAACTACCGCAAATGCCGCTTTCCATTTTAACTGCTTTTACAATGTAATAATTGGTGCCTGCATATGGATTGTTGTCTGTAAAAGTTAATGCCGTTACAGGTGTGCTGTTAATGCCATAATACACATCGCCTTTTCTGTTGGTGCGATAAATGTTATAACCTAGTAATCCTGGTTCATTTGAAGCATCCCAGCTTAATGTAACATCAGTATTGCCATTGATTTTTGTGGCTGTCAGGTTGGATGGCATGTTTAAATAACTTAATCTTAAGGCAGGGTCTCCAAGCAAATTCATGCTGATTCTTCTGTCTAAATATGTGCCGTTAAAACTGCCAATATAACCACTGCTCAGGTTGAAATCAGTCAGATTGTTTTGTGAGGTAATTACCGAATGGCCAATCTGCATGCCCATGGCCATCTGATGGAAATACCAGTGTGGTCTGTGTGCCCATACATTGGTTAAAGTTAAACCTTTGCTGGCTAAACAACTTCTTAAAAAATTATCCGTGGTATTCCAGTCGCCGAAGTAACTGCCAAACATGACATTGAATACCGATAAGATACTGTCTTTAAATTGTGATGAGTTGCCAACGCCGCTGCAATTGGTAAAGCTGCCGCCTCCCATTACATTGGCATATAAATAGGCATTTACTTTAGCTGAATCGAAATAATTACCTGTGTTACTGATGCTGGTTTTGCCAACGATAGCAGAGGCATTGTTCCAGCCACTTCTCATTGGCATTTCTCCACCTAAGTATGCAAAATTATCAGAGATAAAACCTCTGCTTGGAACTTTAACACCAGCAGATTTATAGTTGTGTAGTTTTTTTAAATACTGTTCTACCAGCTTTATGTCTGTGCTGCCCTGAGCAGGTAAGTTTCTGAAATCGACACGTCCAATCTGAATGTCCAGATCGTCTGGTAAGAAATGCTGGTCAAATTTACCATCACCTGGGACATTTTTATTGTCGGCCCTTGTGACATTCGTTACCATGGTGTTAACGTCAGTCCAGTTGCCATTCATTTCGGCATAATA
>JBJTNS010000288.1:0-15391 GCA_046074245.1 Chitinophagaceae bacterium
CAAACCATCAAAGAACTTAATCAGGACCATTCTGCCATTACCATTTTAATTGCTCACCGTTTGAGTACTATCATGCACGCTAATCGCATCTATGTGCTCGAACAAGGTAAAATCATTGAGTTTGGTAAACACGAAGAACTACTGGCAGAAAAAGGGTTGTACTACGCAATGTGGCGTCAGCAGATTGGTGAAAGAAAATCTTAAACTTCTATCGAATTAAACTTGTAGTTTCTGCAAGCCTTCACATACATTTGCAAGTATGAAATACGTATCTGTAATTGCTGGAACTGCACTTGCCGCTATTCTGTTTGGTTTTTCAAAACCGAAAACAAATAAGATCCTTAAAATGACTTACCCGAATACTAAAACCACTAATACTGCTGATACTTTCTTCGGAAAGCCCGTTGCTGATCCTTACAGATGGCTGGAAGATGATTTAAATCCCGATACCCGTGCCTGGATCAATGCACAAAACAAAGTTACTGGTGATTTTCTGGCTAAAATTCCATTCAGAGATGCGTTCAGAAAACGCATGCAAATGTTATGGAACTACGACCGTTACAGCGCGCCTTTCAAAGAAGGCGAATACACCTACTTCTATAAAAATGATGGTCTGCAAAACCAGTCTGTACTCTACAGACAGCTTGGCAATGCTGAACCAGAAGTGTTTCTAAATCCTAATACCTTCTCTAAAGATGGTACAACCTCGCTGGCTGGTATCAATTTTTCTAATGATGGTAAACTGCTGGCTTATCAGATTAGTGAAGGTGGCAGCGACTGGAGAAAAGTTATTGTAATGGACGCCAAATCTAAAGCGATTATTGAAGACACTCTGAAAGATGTTAAGTTCAGTGGCATTGCTTGGAAAGGCAATGAGGGCTTCTATTACAGCAGCTACGATAAGCCTAAAAATGCCAGCGAACTCTCTGCCAAAACCGACCAACATAAATTGTACTATCACATACTTGGCCAGAAACAATCTGAAGATGTACTGGTATTCGGCGGACCGAAATTGCCAAGACGCTATGTGGGTGGCGGTATCACCGAAGATCAGAATTTCTTAATCATCACTGCGGCAACTTCTACTAATGGTAACGAACTGTATGTAAAAGACCTTAGAAACCCTCAGTCAGAAATTATTAAGGTAGTTGGCAATTTTGAGAATAACCATGATGTGATCCACTCTGAAGGCAATACCTTATATATCCTGACAGATTATAAAGCGCCTAATATGCGCCTGGTGAAAATGGAGATGGATCAGACCAGTCCTGAGGCATGGACCGATGTGATTCCTGAGTCAACAATGCCACTGAGTGTCTCCACCGGTGCTGGTAAATTATTTGCCTCTTACCTCAAAGATGCCTGCACACAACTTTTACAATACAACCTCAATGGTCAGCTCGAAAAAGAAATTACACTTCCCGGAAAAGGTACTGCCAGTGGTCTGGGAGGCAAATGGGGCGATAAAGATCTTTACTATTCTTTTACAAGTTATATCTACCCGCCAACTATCTTTAACTTTAACGCTGAAACAGGCGAATCTGTGGTCTATAAGAAATCTGGTGTGAAGTTCAACCCTGAAGACTATGAGTCTAAACAGGTGTTCTATACCAGCAAAGATGGCACTAAAGTGCCAATGATGATTACACATAAAAAAGGAATGGCTATGAATGCTGCTAATCCAACTATATTATACGGTTACGGTGGATTCAACATCAGTCTTACGCCTTCTTTTAGTACCGCAATGGTGGCATGGCTTGAGGCCGGTGGTGTGTATGCTGTTCCCAATTTAAGAGGAGGCGGCGAATACGGTAAAGACTGGCACGATGCCGGAATTAAAACTAAAAAACAAAATGTTTTCGACGACTTCATTGCAGCAGCTGAATACCTGATTAAAGAAAAATATACCTCTTCTCAATTCCTATGTATCTCTGGTGGTTCTAATGGTGGCTTGCTGGTAGGTGCCTGTATGACACAAAGACCTGAATTGTTTAAAGTGGCTTTGCCTGCCGTAGGGGTGCTCGATATGCTGAGATACCACAAATTTACTGCTGGTGCTGGTTGGGCATACGACTACGGAACTGCCGAAGATTCGCCTGAAATGCTGAATTATCTGCTAAGCTACTCGCCTTACCACAACCTTAAAATAGGCATGAACTACCCTGCTACAATGGTATGCACCGGCGATCATGATGATAGAGTTGTGCCAGCACACTCATTTAAATTTGCTGCTAAATTGCAATCTGTTAACGACGGACCAAATCCTACGCTCATCCGCATTGAAACCAAAGCTGGTCACGGTGCCGGTAAGCCAACTGCTATGGTCATAGAAGAATATGTCGATAAATTTGCCTTTGCCCTTTATAACATGGGCATCAGAGAAGTGAAACTCTGATCAGCGTCTTACAACCAGTTTGTACTTGGCTGTTCTGCCATCAGTGGTAATACTTACCAGGTACATACCGTCAATTAAGTTGTCTAAATTAACGGCAAAAATTGCCCCTGTAATGATATTAGTTTTGACGAGCTCCTGTCCGAACATATTACAAATACTTAGCTCTGCTCCTGAGATATTGTCAGGTAACTGAACATTTAACACCTGAGACGCTGGGTTAGGAAATAACTTAATTTCTGGAAGTGGTAATTTGCCTTCGTCATTACCCGTGAAGGCAAAAGAAGAAATAGAAAATGTCATTGAAAGCAAAAGGCTAAAAGCCATTCTTTTCTTTGCGATACTATTCAGTGCTAAATTCATGTTTTTTTATTCAAACATAATAAAAATAAGTAATAAAACTACCCTTTTTTTGAGTTGTTTTATAACAATATGATTATTAAATAATTAGTTTGAATAAAAACTAGTATGCTTTAGCAAAAAGTACGCGCTGTGCAGATGGCTGTCCACTTAATACACAGGTGCCATTTTCAGCTTTGTTATTTAATGGAATACAGCGGATTGTTGCTTTAGTAAGTTCTTTGATTTTTTCTTCCGTTTCTCCTGTTCCATCCCAATGCGCTGATACAAATCCACCTTTGTTGTTAATGACATCTACAAACTCATCCCAGCTATTTACTTCATGAATACTCTCGTCTCTGAATTTAAGGGCGCGGTTGTATATGGCTTCCTGAATATCGCTGAGAAGGTTTTTAACATGGGTATCGATGCCATTGATGGCAACAACAGATTTCTCCTTGGTATCCCGTCTGGCTAGTTCAACAGTACCGTTTTCGATATCTCTCGGACCGATACCTATTCTCAGAGGCACACCTTTGAGTTCCCACTCGGCAAATTTGTACCCTGGTTTGTGGGTATCTCTGTTATCAAATTTAACACTGATGTCTAATGCCTCTAATTGTTTTTTGATGGCATTAGCTGCAGCAGATACTTTTTCAAATTCTTCATCAGAACGATAAATTGGCACAATCACTACCTGAATTGGTGCCAGTTTTGGTGGCAATACCAAACCTTCGTCATCACTATGAGCCATTACTAATGCACCCATCAAACGGGTAGAAACACCCCAGCTGGTTGCCCATACATATTCGAGTTTACCTTCCTTGCTCTGGAATTTTACGTCAAATGCTTTGGCAAAATTCTGTCCAAGAAAATGCGAAGTTCCCATTTGTAATGCTTTTCCATCCTGCATCAAACCTTCGATACAATAAGTTTCAACGGCTCCTGCAAAACGTTCATTTTCGGTTTTTACGCCTTTTACAACAGGCACTCCCAAAAATTCTTCGGCAAATTCTGCATACACATCCAGCATCTGCTTGGTTTCTACCAATGCCTCTTCGGCGGTACTGTGCGCAGTATGACCTTCCTGCCATAAGAATTCTGAAGTTCTTAAGAACAATCTAGTGCGCATCTCCCAACGCATCACATTCGCCCACTGATTAATCAGTAAAGGCAAATCTCTGTAACTTTGAATCCAGCCTTTATAAGTGTTCCAGATAATGGCCTCACTGGTTGGGCGGATGATTAACTCCTCTTCGAGCTTGGCTTCCGGATCTACAATAATTTTTCTGTTGTCGTCTACTTTCAGACGGTAGTGTGTAACAACCGCACATTCTTTAGCAAAACCTTCGGCATTCTTTTCTTCCTTTTCAAAAAAAGACTTAGGAATCAAGAGCGGAAAATAGGCGTTAACGTGACCAGTCTGCTTAAACATTTTGTCGAGCTGTGCCTGCATTTTCTCCCAGATGGCATAACCATAAGGCTTAATCACCATACAACCTTTCACATCTGCATGCTCTGCCAGATCTGCGTTCTTAACCAGATTATTATACCATTCACTGTAGTTATCACTTCTTTTTACCTTCTCGAAAGCCATATTTGTATTATTGGAATATTTTTTGTAGTTTTGGTAGTGCAAAAGTATTTATAAAATGCCTTTGCGCCTAACAAAAATATGAGCTTATGAAACATTTTCTTTATTTCTCATCGCTTAGCCTTCTGATAATTTCTTGTACCACACAAAAGCAAGCCTCCACATTAACTGGTCGCACCGATGATGTGTATTTCACTGCTTCTGATACCAGAAAAAAACCAGAACCTCCTCCTGCCCTTCGCTCATACTCAGAATCTACAGAAAAAACTGAACAAAGTAATGCTGGCAATTACACCAATTCATATGCTAACCGGTTCAGAAATTTCGGTACATCAAGAAGATTTTACTATGATGCTTACCGCCCAACTATAGTGCCAAGTATCAATTACAGCATGTACGGTGGATGGAATGTCGGTATGGCATACATAGATCCACGTTTCGGTTACATGAGCGGATTCAATAGTCCGTTTTCTCCATACTACGGCTATAACATGCCATATTACAATCCATTCTTTTCTAATGGATGGGGCAATTCATGGATGTATGGTTATTATCCCAGCTACTATTATAACCCATATTTCTACAATCCTTGTTCTTACAGGTATCACTATAACTACGGCTATTATAATAATTATGGTTACTATAACCCTAATTACAATAATTACTATAATCAACCAAACAGAACTCAGACCTATCCTAACAGCTACAGAAGAACAGGAAGCTCTAATAATGTACCTTCTTCTAATACTACGGTGACTCAACCTCAAAACAATTCACGTAACAACAACAATTCATCCGGAAGTGGTTCATGGTACGGAAATGGTAGCAGCGACCGAAGTTCGGGTTCTGGCTCTGGTTCGGGTGGCGGTGTATCAAGAGGTTCCTCTGGTAGTTCTGGTAGCGGCGATCGTAGTTCAGGTGGTTCAGGTGGTAGTTCTAGAAGACGTTAAGAATGAAATTAAAATTTATTGTAACCGCATTCTCCTTTGTTCTGACAAGTAATATTATTGCCCAGAATGAGGCAGATGCCATTCGTTATTCAGCTCAAACCATTGGAAGTACCGCCCGCTCTTATGCCTTAGCTGGTGCTTTCGGATCTGTGGGCGCCGACTTGTCATGTGCTGCCTTGAATCCCGCTGGTATGGCCAGGTTCCGAAAATCTCAGTTTGGCATCAGCTCTTCTTTTTATAATGTAAAAAACACTGCTGCCTACATTAATAAAGATCTCTCCGATAAAAAATTCAATTTTAATTTGCCCAATCTTGGATTCGCATTCGTGATTCCAGGTGAAGATTTTGAAAACAAAAAACCTACTGGTTTTGTGAGCTATACCCTGGGATTTAATATGAACCGACTCAATAATCTTCACAACAGAAGTATTTACAATGCCGTTAATAGCTCCAGCAGTATTACGCAAAACTGGGCCGATCGTGCCAACGAATTTGGCTATACACCCAGTGAGTTTAGTCGATATTCTATAGAACATCTGGCTTATTCTACCTGGGCCATTGATAAAGATACCTCTAGTCCGACCCCTAAATATGTCTCTGCATATGGCGCCAACGCACCTATTAAAGTTAATCAATTGGGTAGTCTTCTAACAAAAGGAGCCGTCAACGATTACAATGTCAGTTTCGCAGCCAATTATCAGCATAAAATTCTTTTCGGTGTTAGTGTGGGCGCCAAAAGTGTTAGATATATCAGCAACAGTACTTTCCTTGAAACAGATGTCAGAAATAGTCCGGTAAAAGACATAAAATCTGTTGAACTAACCGAATATGTAAAAACAAGTGGTTTAGGCTTAAATGCCAAAATGGGTGTTAATTTTTCACCGAATGAATATGTAAGAATTGGATATGCCTTTCATTCTCCTACTGTCTATAATCTCAAAGATTCATACAATTACACTATCACTACAGCATACGACTACGGTGCTCGCGATCCTTTTGACAGCCTCAGAGTTGGTCAGAAAATGAGCACGCCTTCGGCTATTTACAATTATAAAGTAACTTCACCGGCAAGAAATATTTTCAGTTTGGCACTAATAGACAAAAATACTGGTTTTATTGCCGTCGACCTGGAAGTGGTAAACTATGCAACTGCCAACTTAAGTCCTACCAAAACCAATGCTGCCGACTATGCATTTACACAGGAAAATCTGAGAATTAGAAATCTTTTGAATTCAAGTGCCGTCAATCTTAGAATAGGCGCTGAATACATTCTTGAGAATTACCGTTTCAGAGCTGGCTATGCACGTAATCCCAGTCCGTATAAAAACGGTGCGGTGCCATATGTGAAAGACCTGGTCAATAATATCTACTCTCTAGGTTTCGGCATTAAAACCAAAGCCTATGCCTTTGATATCGCCTATGTCAACAGCAGAAGTGCTTTCTATACTGTGCCATATAGCCTTGATGCCACAAATCCTGTAAATGGTCAGTCGTATGCCGTTACCAATAATATTAGAAGTTCTAATATTGTATTTTCTGTGGGTTTACCCATAAACTGATCATATAAATAGACTTTTTAAATTCGTGCGACTTGCAGATTTTTAGTATTTTTGCAGGGCTCATGCAACCAACAGATAAATACGCCGAAAGAGGGGTGTCTTCCCAAAAAGAGGATGTGCACAAAGCTATTGCCAATGTCGATAAGGGTTTATTCCCTCAGGCCTTCTGCAAAGTAATTCCCGATATTCTCGGACAGGATGACGACTACTGCAATGTCATCCATGCCGATGGAGCCGGCACCAAAAGCAGTCTGGCCTACCTTTACTGGAAAGAAACTGGTGATATTTCTGTCTGGAAAGGCATCGCTCAGGATGCTATTGTTATGAACATCGACGACCTCTTATGCATTGGTATCACAGACAATTTCTTACTGTCCAGTACCATAGGCAGAAATAAAAAAAGAATTCCGGGCGAAGTCATCGCCGAAATCATCAATGGTACCGAAGAATTTATTGAAAGTCTTCGTCCATTCGGTGTCAATATCATCAGTGGTGGTGGCGAAACAGCTGATGTCGGCGATTTAGTTAAAACCATCATCGTGGATTCTACTGTAACAGCCCGAGCCAAACGTTCTGATATCATCTCTAATCATCATATTCAACCTGGTGATGTTATCGTTGCTTTCGCTAGCGATGGACAGGCGACTTATGAAAAAAATTACAACGGTGGTATGGGTAGCAATGGTCTTACCTCGGCCAGACACGATGTGTTTGATGCTGTTTATCGCAGTAAATACCCTGAAACTTACGACGATTTATTAAGCGAATCTTTGGCTTATACCGGTAAACTTAAATTGACTGACGCAGTAAAGGGTATTCCTTTAAATGCCGGACAAATGGTGCTCTCACCTACACGCACCTACGCACCACTTGTAAAAGCGATTTTAGCTCAACATAAAGCAGAAATTCATGGTATGATCCACTGCACTGGTGGCGCTCAAACCAAAGTGCTGCATTTTGTTAAAGACCCAATGCATATCATTAAAGACAATATGTTCGAAACTCCGGTGCTGTTCAAAACCATACAGGAACAAAGCGGCACATCGTGGGATGAAATGTATAAAGTCTTTAACATGGGACATCGTTTAGAATTATATGTGCCAGAAAGTATTGCCGCTAGTCTCATCTCAATCTCGTCAGAGTTTAATATCAATGCCCGAATCATTGGTAGAGTTGAAGCAGCTCCAGCCAGAAAACTCAGCATCATCAGCGAACACGGTTCATTCGACTATTAGTTTTATTGATTAAGGTATAGAACAAATTATTAAACATTGTTTATCAATGTCTTAGATAATTATTTTTTACTAATTTTTTAATAATAATTACTGGTATAGTAATAACTTTGCTCCATTAATTTTAACGTTCAATGTTTAAGTCGTTGTCACTTTGCCTCATCTTATTTCCTCTATTGGTTAATGCTCAATCTAAAGATACTGCTAAAGAAGTTCACCTAAAAAATATTCAGCAACTCACTTTCGGAGGAGACAATGCAGAAGCCTATTTCAGTTTTGATGGTAAATTTCTGAGTTTCCAAACCAATAATCCTAAATGGGGTTTGAAATGTGACCAGATTTATAACATGAACATAAAAAGAGCTGCCAAACAAATGCAGAAATATCAGGCACAACTTATTAGTACCGGCCGCGGTCGCACTACCTGCTCTTATTTCATGCCTGATGATCAATCAATTTTATTCGCCAGCACCCATCATTATATGGATACCTGCCCTGCCGCAGTGCCCTACAATCCCAAAGCAAAATATGTGTGGCCAGTATACCCTGAGTTTGACATTTTTGTATCTGATCTAAAAGGCAAAGTAATCAAACAACTAACAGATTCTATGGGTTACGATGCCGAGGCTACCGTGAGTCCTAAAGGTGATAAAATCGTTTTTACAAGCACCAGAACCGGCGATCTTGAATTATATACCATGAATATTGATGGCAGCGGTCTGAAACAAATTACCTTTGGATTAGGGTATGATGGTGGTGCATTCTTCTCTCCTGATGGTAAACAATTAGTGTTTAGAGCGTCAAGGCCAAAGACCGAAGAAGAGATTAAAGAATACAAAGATTTATTGGCTCAGGGACTTGTAGCACCAACTAATATGGAGATTTATGTAGTGGATACCAATGGTCAGAATCTCCGTCAAATTACACACCTTGGTAAAGCTAACTGGGCTCCGTTCTTTCATCCTTCTGGTAAGAAGATCATTTTCTCCAGTAACCATGCCTCTCCCAGAGGATATTCATTCCAGTTATATATGATCGAGATTGATGGTACTAACCTGACTAAAATTACCAATGAAAGTAATTTTAACGCATTCCCAATGTTTAGTCCGAACGGTAAAAAGCTGGTTTGGAGCAGTAACAGAAACAACGGTGGTACCAGAGATACCAACCTGTTTATTGCCGACTGGGTAGATTAATTCTGGTTGTAAAATACTACCAGCAAAATTAAGCCGATAATTATTCTGTACCAGGCAAATGGTTTAAAACCATACTTGTTGAGAAAACTAACGAACGATTTAATAGCAATAAGTGCCACTGCGAAAGCAACTGCATTACCAATCAAAAATATTGTCAGATTCTCGTTATGAAGATTGTCTGGTGAATATAATATCATATCATAGCCTTTCATCTCCTGACCCTTGTAGGTCCAGTCTTTCAGAAAAACGGAATAAGCCGTTACAGCTAACATGGTTGGAACAGCTAAAAAGAATGAAAACTCAGCAGCTGTGGTTCTGCTTAACTTTTGTTGCATGCCACCAATTATTGAGGCTGCCGAACGACTCACACCTGGCATCATTGCAAGACATTGCCAGAAACCTATAGTAAGCGCTGACTTAACAGGAATTTGCTTCTCATCATGAATTTCAGGTGATTTAAACCAACGGTCAATTAATAACAATATAACACCTCCGCATACCATCACTATGGCAATAGGTACAGGCTTTTCAAGCACAGCTTCAATGGCATCATCGAACAAATAACCTAGTACCAGAGCCGGAATAACCGCTAATGCTAATTTAATGTAAAACTGAAAATTAGAGAAATCAAAAAATTTGCGCCAGTATGCCACAACAACGGCCAGTATAGCGCCAAATTGTATGGATACCTGAAACATCTTTACAAACTCGTCTTTTTCGTTGCCGAACAAAGCGCTTGTAAAAATCATGTGGGCAGTAGAAGAAACCGGTAAATATTCGGTTAATCCTTCTATGATGGCAACGATGATTGCTTCAAAAACACTCACTTGCCTGCTTCCTGATTGTCGTTAGATTTAGGAGTATATAATATAGAAAACACCCCTAATGCAAAGCCTAATAAAACTATAATTGGTGCTACTGTAATTTTGGTAGGATCGTCAAATGGTTTGTCTTTACCACTACCCATTACTATAAATCCAATAACGATTACAGCTAAACTAGCTAACAACAACATATAGTTCTGTTTTTTGAAAACCATGAACTGATTTACCACTTTTTTCTCGGCGGTTTTAGATACTCTATTTTTTTGAGGCGCTGCCATATAATTTGTATTAGTAAAGTTGATCGATCTTTAATTTTAAATACCTTCTGGTTGAGAAATATACACTCACCACAGATATTACTACCGCCAAAACTAATAAAAATCCTGCTAATAGTAAATACTTAGGTAAAAATAATTGCCAGTTATTTTGATTAAGATGCGTTTCTGCCAGATAAATAATACCAAATAACATACTTAATGATATCAAAACCGAAATGATGGCATACACAATATACATCCCCAAAAACGGGCGAATAATAAACCAGTCTGAAGCCCCGACATATTGCATACTCTTAATGAGAAAACGACGGGCAAACATATTAATTCTAACCGTACTGTTGATCAATGCTAAACTAATCATCAGCAATATACCTGCAATGGTTAACAATATTATTTCTACTGTTCTGAAATTCTGATTGATTTGTGCCAGTATGTTCTTTCCCAAATCATCTTTCGCATAATTAACATCGTCAACATTTGGCAATAACCTTAGCTGACGCTCAATCAAATCGAGCTTACCTTCTTCAGCAAACTCTGGTTTTATATTGATTTGTAAGGTATGTGGAATCGGATTATAACCCAGAGTTTTGATAAAATCATTTCCGGTTTTTGCAATCTCTTTCCTTGCAGCTATTTCTCGATCGATAAACACCGTACTATTGACATAATCTCTGGTTTTAATCAACTGCTCTGTCTTCTTCGCTCCCTCAGCTTCGGTGGTATCTGTATAGTATACAAAAACCTCAAAATTGCCCTGATAAAACTCCGCCATATGCTTGGCATATATAGAAATTACACCTAACAAACCTACTATAAATAATACCAGTGACATACTAATGATAGTAGGCCAGAAGGAAGTTCTTTTTTTGTATTTTTTTTCTGGATTCAAAGTCTTTTTAGAATTAAACTGCTACTGGTGCTTTTATAGCCGGATGCGGATCGTAAGCCTCTAATTTGAAATCTTCATATTTAAAATCAAACACAGATTGCACATCTGGGTTGATAAGCATCTTTGGAAATTCTCTTACTTCTCTGCTTAACTGAAGTTCTACCTGCTCGAAATGGTTGGTGTAAATATGCGCATCCCCAAAGGTGTGAACGAAATCGCCGTAACCCAATCCGCAAACCTGCGCCAGCATCATCGTTAATAATGCGTATGAAGCAATGTTAAATGGAACACCTAAAAATATATCTGCACTGCGCTGGTATAACTGGCAGGATAATTTGCCATCAGCTACATAAAACTGGAAAAGACAATGACAAGGCGCTAATGCCATATGAGGTAAATCAGAGGGATTCCAGGCAGATACTATCATTCGTCTGCTGTCTGGATTCTTTTTTAATGTCTCTACTACTTCTGTAATCTGGTCTATTACTTTTCCATCCGGACCAGCCCATGAGCGCCATTGTTTGCCGTACACCGGACCAAGATTGCCGTCTGCATCAGCCCACTCATCCCATATACTGACACCGTTTTCCTTAAGATAGGCAATATTTGTTTCACCTTTTAAAAACCATAGCAACTCGTGAATTATGGATTTTAAATGGACCTTTTTAGTGGTTACTAAAGGAAATCCTTCGTTCAAATCAAATCGCATCTGATAACCAAAAACACTTTTTGTTCCTGTACCTGTGCGGTCACTCTTCATCTGACCATGACGGTACACATGATCCAGAAATATCTCATACTGATTTGACATGCTTCAAAATTATACTTTTTTAGAGCGAATCCAATACACATATTTTGAACTGATTCGTCACAATTTCCACTATGATGGAATAAAAAAAGCCGGAACAAATGCTCCGGCTTCCCTTTAGTTAAAAGTATCTTACCACAACTGACTTTTATACAACTCAGCTGAACCTGTACCTACTCTCTGACAATTCATCTCTGTTGAAGTGTTCCAGTAGATTTTCCAGTAGGTTTTTGCACCGCCGGCTACTGTAGCAATCTCCATTGTGTCTGATCCGTTTTTCCAGGCCCATGTGCCAGAATTGGAATACACACCGTTTGATTTGAAGATGTGAATAATAGAGCCACCCTGATTGTACCAGGTGGTGTTGTTAGTTAATGTAGACTTGTTTAAAGTTTTTGCTGCACTCGAATCGTCATCTTTTTTGCAGGCTGTAAAGGTGCTTACTAATACTAATGCAAGCACTGAAATGGAGAAAATTTTACTCATATGGAAAATATATATTGTTAAATGTCAAAAGTATAGGATACAAATTGACTATTCAAATATTTGGTAAAATAATTTCCACATTGCTGTCTGCTTTTTGCACAGACTCGCTTCTAATTTACCAGGCCTTGTCTTTAAACAACATGGTTACCTTCTGATCCACTCGCTCAGCACTCATTTCTGTATCTGTGTTCCAGAAAATTTTCCAGTAAACTGCCGGAAAACCAGATTGGGTAACTATCTGCATCGTATCGCTGTTCTTTACCCATGCCCATGATCCAGAAACGTTGTAAGCTCCATTGGCTTTAAAATCATGAATAACTGAACTGCCCTCGCTGTACCATTTCTTTGGCGTGAGTGTCCCTTTGTTCAGACTCTTTGTCGCCACAACAGGAGTCGTTGTGCTGTCCTCTTCTTTTGAACAGGCAGTGAAAATCAATACAAGCATCAGCATGTATGCTGCTAAAGTTTTTAAATTAGTAGTGTTTAGTATCATATTCGTATTTCTTTGATTTAAACAATGATAAATGTTAAATCTAATATTTTCTCATTTATTAGATGAATGGCGTTTAAAATGAGAATTTCTATCGAATTTGACAGGTGTATGACAATATTTATCTCGTAATTTTGTTTTTGCTCCAATGACCCGAATTGTATTAATATTTGTGATTCTACTGGCAGTTTCTGCGCTGGGCGCCAAATGGCTGAAGAAGTCTGAATTTGTGGTGTCAGGCATACATTCCACAGACACAATTGCTGTAAAATCATATCTTAATAAAATGAAGGAGGCTAAATCATTTTGTCACCAACATCACATGGATACCAATTTTGCCATCTTCATCGATTACAGTATTCACTCGGGTAAGAAAAGAGCCTTCCTTATCAATCTGCAAAAAGATTCAATTCTCGATACCTTACTTGTAAGTCACGGTTGCGGAGATATGCCCTGGGGCTACGACTATAGTAAAGACGCACCACAGTTCAGCAACGATTTCGAAAGCCATAGAAGTTCACTTGGTAAATTTAAAATCGGAAGCAGGGGCTATAGTTCATGGGGAATTAATGTCAAATACACCTTACATGGCCTGGAAGCTTCTAATTCTAATGCTCTCAAACGTATCATCGTGATGCATGGCTGGGGTGATGTAACAGACCACGAAGTTTATCCACGTGGTACACCCGAAGGCTGGGGCTGTCCAGCCTTTTCTAATTTGGGAATGACCATACTTGATAGTACTCTGAAAAACAAAAAACAAACAGTCTTACTCTGGGGCTTTAAATAAATTTTAACAAACTCTGTAACTATATCTTTGTATTCTTCGTTTCAATCATAACAGATGACAGAAAAAGAGTACAACACATCCGTTGATTTGCACGCCTCTGCCCTGTTCAGGTTTATTAACAAAAACCTGAATGTCAGAGAGGATGCAGAAAACATTGTGCAAGACACTTTTGAAAGCCTCTGGCTCAATCTGAAAAAGGTGGAATTTGAGAAATGTAAATCCTGGCTCTTTACCACCGCTTACAGAAAAATGATTGATGGAATTAGAAGAGAAAAGAAAATGGTTGAAATGCCCGAATCATACCGAGAAAAAGGAAAAGAAGCCAGCCAACCGGATCTCAAAAGTATTCTGAATTCGGCCATTCAGAAACTTCCGGAAATTCAACGTTCCGTTATCATGCTCAGAGATTACGAAGGCTATGATTATGCCGAAATAGGCAATATCACGGGCCTTAACGAATCTCAGGTAAAAGTGTACATTTTCAGAGCGAGACAAACCTTAAAAAATTACTTAGTTAGCATAGAAAATATTATATGAAACCTATTAACGACAATAATATTGATGAAATCCTTTTTCAACTCCTGGAAGGAGAAATAACCGGCAGTGAAAGAGAAAGATTGCTCGAGGCCATTCAGGCTGATGAAGCCTATAACAAGTTATGGTCGGCCTGGCAAAAAACAGTGCTTACACCTGAGCAGGATGAGCAAACTTTTAATATTGCTCCGCTCAAGAAAAAGACTGCGCGTATTATTCCTTTCCACTTCAGATACGCTGCTGCCGCTGCTATTGTCATCGCCCTTGGCATAGCACTGTTATACCATCCAAAAACTACCGATATTCAGGTAGCAGATATCAAACCTACGGGCAAGAAACCGGTCATTCAAACCCCCGCTCTCAGCCCGAATTCTGTTAATTCTCCCAACGAATCTTCTAAAGACAGCGCTGTTCCTCTAAAAGAAAAAATCAGATACATCGCACACAAAAATTGGATCAAGCCTCAACCGCTTAACATCAATCCTGTCATGCCGACAGTTATAGTCCCTGACCTTGAACAGCCCTACCAAGAGGAAAAACTGGTGGAATTAAATACGCCGGTATACATCCAGGATGAGCCACTTCGCAACAATGCCCCAGCTACCGAAAACATTCTCGTTAGTATAGAAAATGAATATACACCAAGACCGGAACTCGAGAAACCATCCCTCTTCTCAAGAATTACCGGAGGCTCACGAATCAAAATAGAAAATGATTCTACAACCCGAACTTCCAAAAAAATCATCATAGAAAATAAAAAATATCAAATCATCGCAGGCTTTTAATCCTTATATATCATGAAAACAATTCAATTAATTATAACCGCACTACTAATAGCTTTCTCTGGTCTGTTGGCCAAAGCACAATCAAGTTCAGACAGTGTAAAAATTACCTACAAAAACAAAACTGTTGCTGTGAAACCTCTTGGTGACGAAAGTACTACCACTGTTAAGTTCAAAGATACCGCTAACAATAAAAAAATCGTGGTGAAAGTTAGCTATACGGATGATATCACTAATCCTTCAAATAC
>JBJTNS010000289.1:0-5279 GCA_046074245.1 Chitinophagaceae bacterium
CGAAAAACTAAAATCTCTGCCTGTTCAATGGTGGAAAGTGTTAAATACATTTGCGTTCATTACGATGACCAGGATCTTCTTCAGAGCCGAAGACATGAACCAGGCCAACGAAGTGATAGGAAAAATTACCGGCGATATCCACTGGTCTATTTTACCAGATATCTTAATCAATTTTAAAGAAGTATTTTTATTGTTAGCCTTTGCCTTTATCATGCACTGGTTACCTGAAAAAACAAAATGGCAATATAAAAAGCTGTTCATTAAAGCTCCAGCCTGGGCCAAAGTTGCCGTCATTCTGGTCACTTCAGTGCTTATCTACCAAACCATGAACAGCGAAATGACGCCGTTTATTTACTTCTCTTTTTAAAACATTCTGCCTTCAGAATTTTATTGTAACTTTGTTCTTGACTTGCCATAGTTGGCTTGCGTAAATTCGTCATGAACATCCATTACATCAGTCACGGTCCACATAAAAGCGGCGGCTTCCAGCACGAAAGCCGGCTGATGGAAACCTGTGCCAGATACTACGAAGCAACGCAAAAAGTTATAAGGAAAACCTTCCGACAGGAGAAACTTTTCGAAACCTGGATAGACTACCTGTATTTACTGGCATGGGCGTTTTTCAAAAGCAATGGCGATATCAATATCACCACGGCCAGAACCGCTTTGCCTGCTTTATGGCGCAACCGTTTTAACAAGAAACAAATCTGGATCGTTTTACACAACTTTGATGAAAATGATGGCAAATCGACCCTCATGAAACTCTATTACAAGTCGCTCTTTAAAACACTTGCCAAAAACAAAGACCCACGCATAAAACTCATTGCCGTTGCTCCCTACTGGGTTAATTATTTCCAGTCAGAAAAAAAGATTCAGCATGTATACTGTTTCCCGAATCTGTTCGAAACTGCCATGTATAAAGAGGCCGGCAATCAGAAAAAAAATAAATGGATTCACCTCGGACAATTTAGCACCAAAAACGATCCAGGTATTTTTGAACTAGCTAAGCGACTCTGCAAAGACGGCTATCACTGCTACTTCAGCACCTTAGACGAACGTCAGCATCGCATTGACAGGGCCGATTATGACATTGTTAAGTTTGATTCGTTTACCGACTACCTCGACAGAATGGCGCGCTGCGAATGCACCCTGGCTTTAAGTCGCGTGAAAGAAGGCTGGAACAGAGTGGCGCACGAAAGCTTATTACTGGGCACACCAGTGCTGGGTTATAAGAGCGGCGGACTGGGAGATTTGCTGAAAGAAAGCAATAGCATTATCGTCAACTCAGTTGACGAAGCCTATACCTGCATCACCGAAAAACTATGGATGCATGCCGACGAGGATTTTCTGATGAGATACGATATCAGCAATGGATTAAACTGGATAAAAACAATATGTCAGTCTTAGTTTCTATATTGATACCGGCTCACCACTCTGCGCTGACAATAAGAGCCAGCCTGGAGTCGTGCCTCGCCCAGACCCATACCCATCTGGAAATTCTGGTACTGAATTCTATTTCCGGCGATCACACTGCTGAAGTCATACAAGACATCAACGACCCTAGAATAGCCTTACACGAAACCTCCGAAAACAAAGGAATTGCAGCTGCCAGAAATCAATTATTAAAACTGGCGAAAGGCGAATTCATTGCCTGGCTGGATGCCGACGATGTGATGATGCCTGAGAGAATTGAACGTCAGCTGGCCTATTTTAAAGCACATCCTGAAACTGATATTGCAGGAACCTGGATAAGAACAGATCATGTTGAGGTTCCTGAAAAAAGACTGCCTACCCATCACCAGCAAATCTATCATTGTTTATGGTTTAAAAACTGCATCATACAACCCTCTGTTATGTCCAGAAACTTCTATGTTCAGGAAGGAATTTTCTACGACGAAGAATTTGCCAATACCGCAGAAGACTACGAATTATGGTACCGCCTGAGAGACAGGAAGCATTTTGCCAATATTCCTGAATACCTGACCTTGTATCACATGACCACCGGCGAAGAACTGGAAAGAAAGAAAAAAGCAGGCAGATTCAACGAAAACCTGAGCGCACTCTGGCAGAAGAAATGGCAGGCAGTATCGACCGAAATCAGTGAACCCCAAAAACTAAGTTTTATTAATTTTTTATACCGGAACGACTGTCCGGATACAGATACTTTAAATGGCATCAGAAGAGTGCTGAGTGTATTGAACGAAGAGAATAAAGATCCGTTTTTTCAGTTGATCCTGAGTTATCACCATCTAAGGCTCTGGCGCAACATGAAGCTGGTAGATAAGATGAGACATGTATATGCGCTCAGGCATCTAATGAAGTGGTCGGCTTTTAAAAAATACCACCTGATTTAGACCCTGCGAACCCAGTTCAACACCCTGTTAAACGTGTTACAATAAAAAACCTTAACTTTGCCCTAAAACCAAGCAAATGACTACCATAGACGAACAACCAAAGAACCATATTCCAAAAATTATTATTGGAACAATCATCGTTTTACTCCTGGTAATATTTTCTGTTCAAAACAGTTTCCCGGCAACGGTAAAAGTATATTTCTGGGAGATCAATGCGCCCCTGGTGCTGTGGTTTATGATTTGCTTTATCCTGGGCGTAAGCATTGCCATTGTAGCCTTATGGCCGATTAACAGACATTCTAAACGCAAAACTAAACTTATAGAAGAACTAAAAGCCAGAATAGAACTACTGGAATACAAAGAACCTAAAGACAACAATACAAGTAACCCGATTTAATGACATACGATATTGCCATTGTTGGCGCCGGCATCGTCGGATTAGCCACTGCCCTTAAAATCAAAGAAAAACAACCTGAATTAAATGTGGTTGTTCTGGAAAAGGAAAACAAAGTAGCAGCCCATCAAACAGGAAATAACAGCGGTGTTATTCACAGCGGCATCTATTACAAACCAGGCAGTTTAAAAGCTAAAAACTGTATCGACGGCTATCACATGCTGATTGAATTTTGCGATAAACATGCCATCCCTTACGACCTCTGCGGTAAAATAATTGTAGCCACTTCAGAATCCGAACTCACCGCTCTCGACAATATCTACAACAGAGGCATAGAAAACGGACTTCAGGGATTGCGATACATTAACTCCGAAGAAATAAAAGCGATAGAACCCCACACCTATGGTGTTAAAGGATTAGTAGTGCCGCAAACCGGTATAGTCGACTATAAAGTTGTAGCCGCTAAATACGCAGAAGTATTTCAGCAATCTGGTGGTGTCTTAAAGCTTAACACAAAAGTTAATGGCGTAAAAGAATCTCAGGGAAAAGTAAATATCTCGACAAGCAAAGGCGAGATTGAAGCCCGATTAATTATTAACTGCGCTGGTTTATACTGCGATAAAATTGCCGCATACACGATAGATGATCTACAAGTGAAAATCATTCCTTTCAGAGGAGAATACTATTCCCTAAAAAAGGAAAAACGTCAACTCGTTAAAAATCTCATTTACCCGGTTCCAGACCCTAATTTCCCTTTCCTGGGGGTGCATTTTACCCGCAGAATAGATGGCGAAATTGAAGCGGGACCGAATGCGGTGCTGGCTTTCAGAAGAGAGGGTTATAAAAAATCACAAATCAGTTTATCCGAATTATTTGAATCGCTTACATGGGGTGGATTTATAAAAGTAGCTAAAAAATACTGGAAGACCGGCTTTGGTGAATTCTACCGTTCCTTCAGCAAATCGGCCTTCACCACTGCCTTACAAAAATTATTACCAGAGATTCAGAAAAGTGATTTAGAACCAGGCGGAGCGGGTGTAAGAGCTCAGGCTTGCGATAAAGATGGCGGTTTGATTGATGATTTCTATATCAAAGAATTGCCAGGTCAGATTCATGTATTGAATGCTCCAAGTCCGGCCGCTACCAGTTCCCTTTCCATTGGCAACACCATATCCGATCTGGCTTTGAAGCAATTAAATGGGTAATTCCGCCGACATCATTGCATACGAATTTCAGGCACCAGACAAGCGTGAATTTCTAACAATTTTTCTCAAATATGCCCTCATGCCTTATGGCATACTTCTTCTATTAATTCCGGCCTATTTCCAGTTCAAAACTTTACTGGTTTTTACACCACTGATAGCAATAAGTGTATTTCAGATAGTGATTTACTGGTACCTAAAAACAAAGTTTACTGTCTATATCAACAGAGTGGTTTGTAACAGAGATGAACAAACCTTACGGGTAGAATACATCGACAAGAATCAGAAGAAACAGCTTACGGTTCCTTATAAAAGCCTTAATATCCATGTAATGGTACGGACCAGCCAGATCAGGGCTTTCAGTTACTTCGACCTGTTCGACAGTCGCACGCGAAAAAAAATAATGAGACAATATTTCACCGGAGAGTGGACCGCAGAAAAAGTTAAAACTGTTTTTGAAGAAATGGCAAACACCATCACCATCCGCAACAACAGACAGGTAGGATTTTAGATGGTCTTTATTGTAAAACAATTTTCATTACAGCAGGAGCAGAGCAATTGAGTTCTGATTGACATCTCTGTAATTTCTTTGAGATACTTTCAGGATAGCTATCGCTGGCAGCAAAGCCTAAGCGAGAAAAATAATCTGGAATTTCGGTAACGGTATATACCACATCAGAATCAGCACCCTCGATCAGCGCTTTAGCGATTCCACTCCCTATTCCCTGATTTCGATAATCTTCGAGCACTCCGACAGAGGCCAGTTCGCAAGCATCTTCAAAATATCGCAACCTGCCGATACCCACAATTTCGTCTTTAACAAGTGCTACCATCCAATCATCTTCATCCAGATCTTCCATATCCAGATTTAGTTCTTCCAGAATTTCGATAACATCGGGAAGATCAAAATGTTCGGCAAGTTTTATTTGAAAAGAAGGCATAAGAATTGGTGTTTGGCGGTGTAAATGGGGTTTGAAAAAAGAAAAAAATTGTGTGAGCAAAGATAGCGAAAAAAACAACCTTCCAGGTTGACAACCTGGAAGGTTGTCATTTTTCGTAAACGGCTTTTCCCCCGCCAGTCCTCACTTCTTCCTGAAATCTTTAAAACGCTTAGCGTTTCCAGACCCGAAATTGCCCGATTTCTTCAGTTTAAAAAACCGCCAAAAACATAACCCATTTTTATACTGCAGGTAAGGGCCAAAGGTGTGTCTTCGTAATTCCAAAAGCCGAAAACCGTTGGTGTATTCTGCGGTGAAATGGAATAAAATGCTTCTTTTTCTTTATCATTCGACGTGATGTAAGCACCCAATCCAAACATATACTCGAGGG
>JBJTNS010000290.1:0-5923 GCA_046074245.1 Chitinophagaceae bacterium
TGAAGAAGTTGATTTTAGGTATTACCCTAGGCATAAGTTGCACATTGCAGGCACAAAAAGGCTGTACCGATCCGCAAGCCAGCAATTACAATGCATCTGCAAAAACCAATGATGGTTCATGTTACTATAAATCCACATCAGCAACTGCAGAAAAACTCTGTAAACGTATTAGTGATAGCTTGACAGAAAGCAGTGGTCTCTTGTTATATAACAATTGGTTCTGGTCGCACAACGACAGCGGCAATCCCCCTGAAATAATGGCTTTTGATAGTACTGGCGGGCATATATTGCACAGTACTTTTATTGGTAATGCCACTAATACCGACTGGGAGGATATTACTCAGGATGATCAGCATATTTACATTGGTGATTTTGGTAATAACGGAGGCAGCAGAAAAGATCTTAACATTCTTAAAATCCGGAAATCTGATTTAAAATTATCTCAGAAGAGAGATACCGTTCAGGCTGAATTTATCTATTTCAGTATGGGCGATCAAACTGACTTTACTGATAAATTTATTGAAACAGATTACGACATGGAAGCTTTTGTTTTTGCAGGAGATAGTTTGCATTTGTTTAGTAAAAACTGGAACGACAAACAGAGCAGACATTACGTTTGTCCGACAGATACCGGAAGATTTGTTTTGTTTCCTGTAGAAACACTCAATGTAGGCGGTCAGATCAGTGGCGCAAGTATTAATAGTGAGGGAGTACTATCACTTATAGGCTATACCAAACCCTATTATCCTTGCTTTACCTGGCTGATGTGGGATCATAAAAACCTAAGGTTCAATACGGGTAACAGAAGAAAAATTGAT
Source organism: Chitinophagaceae bacterium (assembly GCA_046074245.1). Lineage (GTDB taxonomy): Bacteria > Bacteroidota > Bacteroidia > NS11-12g > UBA955 > JABMMZ01. The sequence goes on from JBJTNS010000290.1 coordinate 819, forward strand.
TTAGGGAATACTTTGTTTCCCGGTCAGATTGAAGGCGTTGCATTCAGAAACACAAGCTTGTATTTAAGCAATGAAAACAAGGTTGCAGCACAGCAATTATTAAAACTACAAACAGCAAAATGGATGGATTTTAATCCGAATAATGCCACTGAAGATACTTTTATTCACAGAACCAGCATCAGTTTCAAATCTGGTTTTCTGACAGTCAACTCCATTGATATTACCAAAGGCATGTTGTTACTGATATTTGACCTGAATGGTAAGAGAGTATTTAATGCCGAATTCAATACCATTGAAACAGAGCAGACAGAGCGATTCGACTTATCAGCACTGCCAAAAGGTATCTATATAGTAAAGTGTGAAAGGGTTGTTTTAGATAAAATCAGTATCGAATAAATTACTGTTTCCACTTAGTGGTTTCAATCATTTTGATGACATCCGCTTTGATGAAGTCGAACATCGGCTGAATGCTATCAATCTGAGTTTTAGAATTGAAATACAAAGCCCCTCTGAGGAAATGTTTTTTACTATCACTAATGTAGAAATTGAGGTTGGTTGCTGTATTTCCTTTTAGTTCATAAATGATACCTGTAGTATTAGTAGCGGGATTCTGAACTTCAATCTGCTCTATTTCCTCAGCTTTAATATCATGTTTAAAGGCCAGTTTGCGGGTATCTTCAAATAAATTATCAAATTCCTCGCGACTGGCAAATTCTTTATAGGACAAGTGCAGAGTAGCATTAAAAGGCAGGTAATGTATATTGTACCAGAAAGGGTTCTTATCGCCTTCGTCGTAGTTTTTTATGACCGCATATTTAGGAAACTGAAAACTGAAAGGCGCCACAGAATCGAACATCTGGTACGACTTCTCAGGATAGTATTCGCGGGGGTAAGCATGTGGTTTTGGCTGAAAAGAATTGTCTTTGCAGGCAGAGACCAATATGATGGTTAAAATCAGCAGTATTTTATGCATGATGAATTTCTACTTTGATACGTTTAATACGTCGGTTATCTACAGACTCGATGGTAAAACTAAAATGTTTGTATTTTATTGTTTCATTTCGTGCCGGAATTCGTCCGTTAAGTTCCAGCAACATCCCAGCAACAGTCTCTGAGTCGCCTTTCACCTGATCAAAGAAATCATCCTCTGTCTGTGTAATTTTGCAAAAATCGTTGATGAGCAGTTTGCCTTCAACGATGTATTTATTATCATCGAGTTTGCTGTAGGTAAGTAACTCTTCGTCGAATTCGTCGTTAATCTCTCCAAATATTTCTTCGAGAATATCTTCCATCGTTACTATTCCGAGTTTACCTCCGTATTCGTCGACAACAATGGCCATATGCATACGTTCTTCCTGAAACTCTGAGAGCAGCAGGTCGATTCGTTTATTATCAGGAACAAAGAAAGCCGGCTTCAGTAAACTTAACCAGTTAAAAGTATTTTTCTCGTATAGGTGAGGAAGAATTTCCTTGATATAGAGAACACCTTCAATATTATCAAAGGTTTCGTTATAAACTGGAAGACGGCTATAGCCAAGTTCGTTGACGCGTCTGAGCATTTCATCGAATGCCATAGAACTGTCTAAAGCAGCAACATCCACTCTACCCTTCATAATCTGACGTACCGTTTTATTTCCGAAGTTTACAATCCCTTTTAGGATTTCCTTTTCCTGCAGTCCGGTATCACTATCAGATGTTATATCGATTGCGTGAGTAAGTTCATCAGCAGACACAGTATGTTCATGAATCTTAACCCTTTTATCGATGATAGAGGTAAACTTCACCATTGGCACTACCAGGAAAGCAAATAATTTCTGACAAACAAGAAGCGGAATTGCCATAAATTTGGAGATAGTGACATTCTTTTTAGTGGCATACACTTTAGGCACTACTTCTCCGAAAAGCAATAAGATGAGGGTTACTACCACCACTTTAATAGCAAAGTCGAGGTAGTCATTCATATCCGGGTTGAATATAGATTCAAGCCAGACAGAAGAGACTATGACAAAACTCACATTGACAAAGTTGTTGCCAACAAGAATGGTAGCTAATAATTTTTTGGGCTGACTTAGGAGCGTGAGAATTGCGCGATTTGAAGAAGTATCTTGCTCCTTCAGGTCTTCTTTATCTTTGGCACTCAGAGAAAACAAAGCATTTTCAGAAGCAGAGAACAAGCCCGAGAGGGCAATCATGAGTACCAGAAAAAGGAAAGTACCGATGAGATAGGTGTAACTTTCGTTGGCCAGATTCGGATTAAAAATACCAGGGGCCTGTAAAATTGTCTGTAAAGGGTAAGGGTCGTCTGATGTCATTGTCAAAAAATTAGAATGGCAATATGTCTCCCGAATCGTTATGATCGTCTACCGGATGATTATTCCTTTCATTGCTATGGTGGTTTTGTTCTCCGGGAACAGGAGCCGAAACCACTTGAAACTGGAGAGCGCGAATACGAACGGCGCTGCGTTTATGGCCTTCTTTATCGGTCCATGTTTCATTTTTAATCTTACCTTCAATAAAAACGGTTCTGCCTTTTTTTAGAACTTTTTCAGCATTTCTTGCAAGAGCATCCCACATTTCTATGTTGTGCCAGTCGGTTTGCTCAACTTTATTACCTGATTTATCAATAAACACTTCGTTTGTGGCCATAGTAAAATTAGCAACGGCCCTGTTGTTTTCGAGGTACCTTACTTCAGGGTCTTTACCAAGCCTGCCTAATAAAAAAACTTTGTTAACCATTCTCTTACAAATATAGAAAAAACAAGTTACAAAGATAATAAAAAATTACTGATCAAAATCGGAAAAGGAAATTTTGTTGAATCTTTTAATTCAATTTCTAAACATTCCTCAGATGTGAAAATTGGTTTTTCGGAGGTAAAAATCTCATAAAAATTGCAAAACAGATTTTGATGCGTTAAAACATGTTTCAACGAAGTTTGTTGAACTAAGCGAAAGTTGTCGGAATTGCCAAGTATTGCTGGCATTGAGCTCTGGATAGCACTCCAATCTTTTTGACTCTCAGTTTCTATTAAAGGTAGTTCAAAAAGTCCCTCCCAGATATCTTTACCATTTCTCCTTTTGATATAAATATTGTCTTTATGTCTGATTAACAAATAATTAAAGAATCTGTTTCGTTTTTTTACTTTTTTGTTTTTTACTGGCCTTAATGCGATAGTTTCATTTATTCTTGCCTGACAATCAATATATAAGGGACAAATTGAGCAGTTTGGACGATCATTTTTGCAAAGTGTTGCCCCCAGCTCCATGATAGCATTATTAAAAAGAGAAGCAGAAGTTTGCTCGATCATAGGCTGTAAAATCTCTAAAAACACCTTTCTGGTGGCAGGCTCATCTACAGGCAGATCGATATCATAATATCTTGATATAACGCGAAATACGTTGCCATCAATAGCGGGATGGGGTTTATCAAAGGCAAAAGAAGCGATAGCTGAAGCGGTATAATCACCTACCCCGGGTAATTTTAATAATTCAGACTTTTCGGCAGGGAAAATACCCTGATATTCATTAGTTATCAACTTAGCTGTCTTATGAAGATTTCTGGCTCTTGAGTAGTAACCCAGACCTTGCCAGGAACGGAGCACCTGTTCTTCGCTGGCAGCTGCAAGTATTGATACTGTTGGATACTCCGTAATAAAACGATGGTAGTAATTTAAACCTTGAGCAACCTGAGTTTGCTGTAAAATGACTTCTGACAGCCAAATTTTATAGGCATCTTTAGTAGTTCTCCACGGGAGATCTCTAAAATTTTTTTTATACCATTTGATTAAATCTAAAACATTTTGCATAGTTTTGTGTTTAAATATATACCTCAAACCTTGACATTTGAAAATAAAAATACATACTAATTATGACTAAGGCAGAAATTATCAGCGAAATTTCAGAAAAAACGGGAATCGACAAAGTAATTGTTACTGAATCTTTGGAATCTTTCTTTAAAGTGATGAAAAACAACATGGCACAGGGCGAAAATATTTATTTTCGTGGCTTTGGCAGTTTCATTTTAAAGAAGCGTGCCAAGAAGATTGCAAGAAACATTTCTAAGAACACCGCTCTTGTGATTGATGAGCACTTCATTCCGAAGTTCAAACCAGCAAAAGTTTTCTTAGAAAAAATCAAAACCAGTATTCCTTCAGACTTTGTACCTAAAAAAGAAGTAAAAGATTACTAATAATGAAGTAAAAGATTACTAATTTTGCAAAATGAAATTGAAATCAGTAAAAGCAACCTTGATGGTTGCTTTTATCATTTTAACCGGTGGCCTAACTTATTTAGGATTGAATAGCAATAAAGCGGACATCGACTTTAAGGCTATAGAAGCAAAGAATGCTGCAGAGATGCGCACACAAACCGAAGCAGAGTTTGAAAATGTTTTAAAGAACATTGGCAACAGCACTTCAGTTGTAAAACCAGAAATTCTCCAGTCAACTGACACTGCAAAACTTTCATTATCGATTCAGTTACTTGACACCATGAAGCAATATATCTATGCAGGCGTACTTTCTGAACGATTAGCCGGGATTCAGAAATCTGCCTACAGGTATCATATGGCTGCTCGTTATTTCTTACTGGCGACGGAAGACCATAAAAACGAGTTGATGCTTTTTAAGAAAGCAAAAGGAAACTTAGAAAGCAGTCTGCAGATGGAACCAGAGAACTTAGATGCTAAAGTTGACCTTGCGGTAAGTATTTATAATATTAACGGCTGGCAAAAACCAGAAAACCAGGCCGAATTAATGCGACCAGCATTATTGCTCAGAGAAGTGGTTAAAAGTAATCCAGACCATATTGATGGCCTGTATTATTTAGGAAAATTAGCCATTGAATCAAATCAATTAGAAAAAGCTATTGAAAGATTCAAAAAATTAGTATCTTTGCAACCCCAAAATCGTGAATATTACATGGAATTAAGTGGAATATACAGGATGATGGGTAACGAAACAGAATCAAAAGCGTGGGCTGATAAGGCCAGCGCGATTAAATAGACCCTAAAAAAAAGATATTTATTATGCCAAGCGGAAAAAAAAGAAAAAGACACAAGATTGCTACTCACAAACGCAAAAAAAGACTAAGAAAAAATCGTCATAAGA
>JBJTNS010000291.1:0-19009 GCA_046074245.1 Chitinophagaceae bacterium
TAAACGACTCTCTTTCTTTTTTAATGCGCACAATAATTTATTTGAAGAAGTAGCAAAATTTAGAGCAGCCCGAACCATGTGGGCATCTATCATGAAAGAGCTTGGTGCCACAGATCCTAAAGCCATGATGCTGCGTTTTCACACGCAAACGGGTGGCGCCACACTTACCGCTCAACAACCTCTTAATAATATTAGCCGCGTTACCATTCAAACCCTTGCTGCTGTTTTAGGCGGCACACAAAGTTTGCATACCAATGGTTACGACGAAGCCCTTAATTTACCTACCGAAGAAGCTGCGCGTATTGCTTTAAGAACCCAACAAATTGTTGCGTTTGAAAGTGGCGCACCAGACACCGTTGATCCATTAGCAGGCAGTTATTTTATTGAAAGCTTAACCGCAGAAGTAGAACAAAAAGCTTGGGAACTGATCCAAAAAATTGATGCGATGGGTGGCAGTGTAGCTGCCATAGAATCTGGTTTTATGCAAGATGAAATTGCAAAAAGTGCCTACGCCTACCAAAAAGATATTGAATCAGGCGAAAAAATTATTGTTGGCGTCAATAAATTTACCATCGATGAAGCCCCTACTACTATTGCATTTAAAATAGATGATAGTATTAGACAGGTGCAAATTGACAAAATTAATACCCTCAAAAATAATAGAGACAACGCTAAAGTGGCCGCTTGTTTAGAAGCTATTACTACTGCAGCAAAAGGTACAGATAATATCATGCCACATGTTGTAGAAGCAGTAGAAAACAAAGCCACCCTTGGTGAAATTTCAAACGCATTAAGATCTGTATTTGGCGAATTTTAAATTATAAAAATACATTATGAAAAATATATCCCTAGCCTTTTTACTTGCTGTTACATCACTTACCGCTGTTGCACAAAAAAAACAAACATCGGTGGCAAGCGCTACCCCTGCTAACTATGCAGCACTAGTAGCAGAAATAACGCCTCAATTAACAACTTGGCGTAGGCATTTTCATGAACACCCAGAGTTGAGCAATCGTGAATTTAACACAGGAAAATACATTGCCAACTACCTGCGTTCTATTGGATATGAAGTAAAAGAAAACGTTGCTAATACAGGTGTTGTAGCGGTTTTAAAAGGTGGTAAACCTGGCCCCGTTGTTGCACTTAGAGCCGATATTGACGCACTTCCTGTTACCGAAAGAAATAGTTTACCCTTTGCTTCTAAAGTAGTTACTGAATACAATGGACAAAAAGTGGGTGTTATGCATGCTTGTGGTCATGACGCACATACTTCTATATTAATGGGTACAGCAACAGTGCTTAAAAAAATGCAAGCAGACGTACCGGGTACTGTGGTGTTTTTATTTCAACCCGCCGAAGAAGGATCTCCAGAAGGTGAAGAAGGTGGTGCACCCTTAATGATTAAACAAGGTGTATTAGAAAATCCAAAAGTAGATGTGGTGTTTGGTATGCATATTAAAACCGAAGTCCCTGTTGGTGAAATTCAGTACAAGGCGCAGGGCTTTATGGCTTCTTCAGATTGGATTAAAATTGTAGTGAATGGAAAAGGTGCACATGGCTCAAAACCATGGACTGGCGTAGATCCTATTGCTGCATCGGCTCAAATTATTCAGGGGTTACAAAATATTGTGAGTAGACAAATGGAACTTACCAAAGCACCTGTTGTAATTACCATTGGCGCTATTCATGGTGGTGTGCGGAACAATATTATTCCAGAGTCTTGTGAAATGATTGGTACCTTAAGAACCCTAGACCCGGGCATGCAAAAAGAATTGCATGAGCGCATCAAAAACACGGTACATCATATTGCAGCAAGCGCTGGCGCTACCGCAGATGTTACCATCAGTACCAAAACACTGGTTACCTATAACGATCCTGCCCTAGTAAAACTTACGGTTCCGTTTTTAGAAACAGCTGCAGGTAAAGGCAATGTAAAAGAAAGAGATTGGGATACGGGCGCCGAGGACTTTTCATTTTTTGGAGAACACACACCCGCATTTTTCTTTTATTTAGGTGCCATGCCAAAAGGAATGAAACCATCCGAAGCGTCGTTACACCACACACCAGAATTTTTTATTGATGAATCTGGATTTGACTTAGGCGTAAAAGCTTTTTGTCAATTGGTGTTTGACTATGCGGGCACTAAAAAGTAATTAATTACTGACGGGCTCCAAATAGTAAGCTTCCAATTCTAACCATGGTACTACCTGATTGTATGGCAAGTGCATAATCGGCACTCATACCCATGCTTAATATAGCGGTTGGTTGTACATTAAAGTGATGCGTTGTAAATAGCTCGTGCAAATAATTAAATTCGGAAGCAACTAGATCCTGATCATCAGAAAATGATGCCATGCCCATCAGCCCTCTAACATGTACGTTGGGTAAATGTTTGGCCGCTTCTAGTGCAGTTGCTAATTCGGGAGCGTCCATGCCAAATTTTGTTTCCTCTTTGGCAATATGCACTTGTAACAAACAATCGATTACGCGGTTATTTTTTAGTGCTTGCTTATTTATTTCTTGTAGTAATTTTAAACTGTCTACCCCTTGAATGAGGTGTACAAATGGCGCAATGTATTTGACTTTATTGCTTTGTAAATGACCAATAAAATGCCAGTTAATATTGGAAGGCAATACGGCTTGTTTTTCAACAAGTTCCTGCACATAATTTTCACCAAAATCACGTTGCCCTAATTTATAAAGCGCTTCAATAACGGAAGCAGGTTTTAGTTTACTCACCGCTACAAGTGTAACAGCTGAATGTGCAAACTCCTGAATAATTTGATGGTATGCTTTTTCATTAACCGCCATAAAACCTGTTATTTATGCAAAGGTACACACAAGTGCTTATTTTCCCATAATAATGCCAGGTTGTAAGCAGGGCAACGGTATTCGAACTTAGCAAACGCTAATTTACTTAGTGGGCGCTTTAGCGGACTCGGAAGCATAGACGCCATATTCGCAATAAAAAATGGATAAGTACTTTGTTCGATAGCGGCTGGGTCTATGGTTTGCACAGTGACAATATTTGAAGCGTCAACATTGTTTGTGCCGCCAAAATGCAAACGCGCCGATTGTAATAAAACGGTTTCTAGTGGATCTACACTTTTCGCAAGTAACGAATCTGCACTATGCAATAAGCTAGGTTTTAGCGCCATTAACGCCTCTATATTTTGCTGCTTTCCTGCATCTAATAAGCGGGCAATATGATACAAAATAACAGCTGGCTTGGCATAATGCGGTGCAATAAAATTTGCCTTACCTATATGCCAGTTGTTTTGAATGGCCGTTGTAATAAGTTGTAAAGAAGCAGTATCAGAACTTGTCCATTTTAAATTGTAGGCATTTACAAAACTGAGTACATTACAAAGTACCGCCATGTCAAAATCGATGGGCATTTTTTTACCAAACCAAGTGGAGTAAGCAGGTAATGTTTCAAAGGCTTTAAGTGTATTTTTTACAGTCTTCCCTTTTGTGTTTGCAAATAACTGCATGGTGTCATGTATAGCAGCTGCTCGCTCCCTAGCAACTTCCTGCGCCCAGAGTAAAATAACGGTGTCATCAAAATCGTCAGGTAATGATTGCGATTTATCAAATGTATTTAGCCATCCCGCATTGGGAAAAATTTGAGGCGTATCGGTACGCCAAAAATTATAAGTATCTCTCCCCTGCCTATTTTTAAAAAGCGCCGTAGAAACCATGGCATCTTTTGCTATTTGATTGATAATTCCTTGCTGAAAAGGCGTACAATACTTTTGGTACTTTTTGAGCGTGCGTACAATAAGACCGGTATAAAAAACATTGGGGTCGTTTTTAATGTTATTTTTATTGTAAGCATAAACCCTAGTGGAAGGAAAAATTCCGGGAGGAAACCCTGTATTTGCTTGTTGTAAGGACTGTATCTTTGTTAGCAACTGATAAGACCAAATGGTATCCTTGCTTGTTTGCGCATTAACACGCAAAACGAAGGCACAAAAAACAACAAATAATATTAGATGAACTATTTTCATGAATGGGATAGCAATTTACAAGATTCACCCAATAAACCACCTACAAACCTGGTATCTATATGTATGTAAGACTCTCCATTGTTGTTTATCCGAATTGGTTAGGCTGGGCCGGGTTTTTATCGATGGCACTTTTTAGATTTCCATTATGGTTATCTAGAGGCCTTACGTTTTGGAAATTAATGGGTACCGGTAAAAATGGAACTTTTGATAAAAATCCGGATTGGAATAGATGGGCGTTACTTGAAGTATATGACTCCACCACATCCAGCCCAACATTTATTACATGGTGGTGGAAACTATTTAACGCCACACAAACCATTTATGAATTAGAACCCATTGAAGGACACGGACTATGGGATGGCAAAAAACCTTTTGGTGACCTTCCTAAAAATTCAGACTATGAAGGAAAGATTGCTGTACTCACAAGAGCCACCATTAAATTATCGGGCCTCAAAAGATTTTGGGAACATGTAGATGCCATTGCAAGTCAAATGGCTAGCGCTCCAGGTTTTATAACATCGGTGGGTATAGGTGAAGTACCTTTTATTAAGCAAGCCACTTTTAGCATTTGGGAATCCAAAGAACTCATGCGTAGCTTCGCTTATAAACTTCCATTACATAAAGAAGTCATCAAAAAAACCCATCAAGAAAAATGGTATTCCGAAGATATGTTTGTGCGGTTTAGGGTGATAGAGGAATAAATGTTGCTAGGGATTAGCTACGCACCCAAGGGGCTGGATTAGCTACGCTGAGCCCTTTGTGGGGGGCCTGGATTAGCTGCGCTGAGCCCTTTGAGGGGGGGCCTGCAAACTAAAAAGCTAAGCGATGGCTACGCCATCGATTCTTTTTTTTATGGGTTCAATTTCGCTTGAACCTATGGTTCAGACTCATTATTCCCATAAAAAAAAGCCAGCACATTGTGCTGGCTTTTTAGTCTGCGGAGAGAGAGGGATTCGAACCCCCGGACCTGTAACAGTCAACGGTTTTCAAGACCGCCGCATTCGACCGCTCTGCCATCTCTCCCTAAAAGGAGGGCAAAAATATATATAATTATTTAATTGTGCAATAGAAAATATCAGGAATTTAACTGCGGAACCTATTCTCGAGCTTTCGCTGTTCCTGGGCCATTCTTACTACCGTCTTGATGCTCTTATTCAATTCAAATCCAACCAAAACACAAAGTGTATTGAAATAAATCAGCAACATGATGACGATAATCGCACCGATACTCCCATACAACTTGTTGTAACTATCAAATCCGTCTACGTAGTTGGAAAATAAATAAGTCGCTATAATCGATAATATCGTTGCTACTATTGCCCCAGGTGAGAAAAACTTCCACTTCTCTTTAGCACTGTGCCCGAAATAATACAAGCCACTCATGATAAAGAACACCAGGGAGGTGAGACAAACAAACTGCAAGCCCTTAATGAAGAACAACATCACCGCTTTATTAATGATCTCTTTCTTTACAATAAAACTATAAAATAAATTACCAGATACTAAAACGCCTAAAGCCAGAAAAATTAATGCCGTTACGCCTAATGTTAGCAACATCGACTTCCCTCTCTTCTGAAAGAAATTCCGCTTCTTCTTCTCCCCTTCCAGGAAATTACTATCAAAGGCTACCATCATAGAAAAAACGCCATTACTGGCAAAATAAAGCGCCGAAAAGAAACCAAAGGACAAAAGTCCGCTTCTCTGGTTCTGAACGATGTCTCTGACCGTTCTACGGATAATTTTATAAGCATCGTCGGGCAGAAAGAAATCCATCTGAACCAAAATGGTTTTCTGTAAACTATTGCCCGGCAAATACGCAATCAGAGTAAATAAAAAAATGAGGGAAGGGAAAATAGCCAGGAAGAAATTCCACGACAAAGATCCTGCGTACAAGTTGAACTTAGGAGAGATAATACCTTTGAAAAAAAACTGACAGACCGAATACAAAGAGGCGCCTTCAAATCCCGGCGGGTAAATTCCGTCAAGAAAATTGACGATCCGTTTTACCGGCGGCAATCGCATTATCTTATCTCCTATTGTTGGCTTCTTTGTCAAAATCTCAATATAAAATGTTCCTTTTCCTGTTCCTTTCTAAAAAAAACAATCCCCATTGCATATAAGTCGATACTCACTGTAACGGCAGGATGGTTCTTTATTTTCGACCATGCCAGATGCATATCGTCGCTCCAGCGAATATCATCAAAAACGAAAACCGACCCGGTATGGGCTTTCTGCAAACATAACTCGAAATAGTTTATAGTAGCATCTAAACTGTGATTTCCATCAAAAAACACATAATCTACCCGAGGTAAATAATTCATCAAGGCGGGCAATTGCTCGTCAAAATTTCCTTCAATTAGCTGAATATTTTTAAACTCAAGTTTCTCAAAATTAAACGCTGCAACTTTAGCACTATCCGGGTTCCCTTCAAGCGTATACAAAAACCCCTCTCTAAGTGCACTTGCCTGATACATGGCACTTAGTCCGAGTGAGGTACCAACCTCAACAGCAATTTGGGGCTGAAAATAATCGCATATTCTTTCGAGTAATTCGGCATAGCGCGCCGACTTAGCACTTCGTCTTGCCACTTTGCTCAATGGAACGGTTTCCTCCTCCGTTGCAGCGGCACCCAGAGGAAGAATTTTAATCATTGATTTACTTTTTAGCATTCGGGAACGCACCAGTTCAAATTCGTGGTACATGGGCTTATTCTTTCTGACATTTAGCACCTTGCAGACGAAATCATACACAAAAGGTGAGTGAACAGAATGTTTTGTTCCCGCAGTAAAAAAATAAATCAGATAATTAATAGCAAACTGAATATTGTTCAGCATATCGATTCAATTACAGATTATTTACCTGAATTGTTTCTGTATGATCTAAGCACTTTCAGTTCTTCCTGAAGCTTTGCAATCTGGTGATTAGCTGTTTCAATTTTTTGCTCAATCTGCTTTCTTAATGCATCTGCATTTTTAGACTTAGCAAAGAACTCAATATTGTTTTTCAGCGTTGCAGCATCCTCTCTGAGCATTCTCAACTTATCGTTGATAATACGTTCTTCATGGCGCATTTTATCATCGCCATTTGGTGAGGTAGACAACATTTCGTAATGTTCTTTCACTCTCAGAGATTTATTTTCATCTGCTGTTTGCTTAAACTTCTTGTAGACCGCATCTACAGATTTGCTGTAGCGATTCTGAAGATCTGCTTTTACCTTAATTGGCACAAAACCTATACTCATCCATTCCTGCTGCAGTTTTTTCAACTGGGCAAAAACCTCTGAACTATTATCAGAGTTAATTAACTCATTAACAGTTGTAATAATTTTTTCTTTAGCTACGAGATTGTCTTTTTCTCCGGCATTTTTCTCTTTGTAGAATTCTTCTTTGCGTTTGAAAAATTTATCGCAGGCGGTTCTGAAACGGCTCCAGATCTGTTCATTTTTATTTTCAGGAACAGGACCAATAGATTTCCATTTTTCCTGTAATGAAATTAAATGTTTAGACGTTGCATCGAACTGAGTACTCTCAGATAATTTCTCAGCCTCTTCACATAATGCAGTTTTAAGTTCCAGGTTTTTATCCTTACCGCTATTCAGCTGATCAAAAAATGCTTTTTTAGCATGATTGAAAGCATTCTGAGCTTCTCTGAATCGTTTCCAAATCTGATCATTAACGCTTTCCGGAACCGGACCAATGGTTTTCCATTCTGCAAAGATTGCGGCAATCTCCTCCCCTTTTTCCTTCCAGATTTTAGGAGAATTAATAGGCAACTGATTGATATGTTCTACTTTTTCGCAAAGTACTTTTTTAAGTTCCAGATTCTCTGTGCGTTTAGCTTTGATAGTTTCGAGCTGACCTCTTTTTTCGCCCAGCACTTTATCTGAAGCCTCTTTGAAACGCTTCCAGATATCTTCTGCAACATCCTTACCAGGAACGGGACCAGCATTTTTGAATTCTTCGTGGTATTTATTCAGCAGGATATGTGCTTTTTTAATTGATTTTTCTTCGTGTAAAAGGGTAACCTTTTTAATTAAATCAATTTTAGTTTCAAGGTTTTTCTGTCTGTCTTTTTCTTTCAGTTCATTGTTAATAGCATGGTTATCATAGAACTTATCGAGGTGGTAGCGGTAGTTTTCCCATAGTTCCTGCATATGTTCTCTTGGAACAGTGCGGATTTGCTTCCATTGTTTTTGCAATTCAAGTACCTCTTTGAAAACAGATTCTGTTTCATCTTGCGAAGACAAAGCTTTAAGTTTCTCTATGATGCTCTTCTTTGCCTGAAGATTTTTCTGTTTTTCTTCCTCTGCTAAGCGTTTTTCTTCTGCTCTTTTTTCAAGGAAGGTTGTATAAACTTTATAAAACTTTTCTTTCAGTTCGTCGTAAGCAGGTTTAAACTCACGCACATCATTGCCGGCATCAGCCCATTCTTTAACCTGAATAACACGTTCAGCTTTAACGGCATCATCAAAAAGAACACGAATCTTTTTAAAGATATCATGTGCTTCTTTAATATTCGGATGATCGATTAATTGTTCTGCTTTGGCAAGAAAATCTACTTTAGTAAACGATGAGTAATCTGTCTGATCGCGTTTTTCTTCTTCTACATCAGCAAATTCATCATGTTCTTCGTTATCACCTTTTTTTTCAAGGTGTACAAGATTGTTTTGCAATGCTTCTTCATTGGCATCTACATGCGTGTCATTCAAATGCTTGTTTGTTTCGCTCATTAACTATGGTTTATAAAAAAAAATTGAGGGTATTTTGAAAAGTGCGTGTGCTCTTAGTTCTGTTCAGTTTTAAGACATCATTAGATATGTTAGATAATTGCTTGCCATAAGGCTTAAATCAGGTTGATTTCACTAGTCGACACAAAGATAAGTTGAAAGTTTTCAAAATGACAAATCATTTTTACAAATCATTTGTCATTTTGAAGTAAAAAATTTGCAAAGCCAAGCTTATTAACATGACTACTGTGCTTGTTATTGGTAAGAATAACATAACAAATCTGTTTATCAAAACGATTCCAGAACGAAGTCCAGAATCCTCTCCACCATCCATTGTGGTATGTCCATTGCCCTGCAGATGTGTTCATTAACCTGAAACCCAGACCATAACTTCCACCAAAAACATTGTGTTTATAGGATGGTTCTGACATTTGTTTCAGCAGATCACGACTGATTAAACGGCCTTCAGAAAGCGCTAAATGAAATCCAAACAGATCTTCTACATTGCTATATAAACTCTTATCCCCTAAAACGCCATCCAGATAATAGGTGCCATAATACTCATATCGGTCATATCGCCCTACCAGAACCTTAGATTTCACTCTACCTGGCTGATGTCCTTTATAAAAAGAATTACGCATCCCTGCAGGCTTAAAAATCCTTTCTTCCACAAACTTTGGAAAACTCATCCCACTCACTTTTTCTATCATCACAGCCAGAAATGCGTAATTGGTATTGCAATAACTAAAACTAACATCTGGGTTAAGATATGGCACAGGTTTATTTTTAACCATAAACTGATAGAAATCTGAGTTGTTCATATACTTAGAGGTATCTTTCCAGAAAGTATCTGTATAGTAGATATAGTTTGCCAGTCCGCTTCTATGAGAAAGCAACTGTCTGACACTTACATTAGGGTATGGAAAATCTGGCAGGTATCTGATCACCAGATCATCCAGTTTAACTTTCCCATCCTGCACCAGAATCATTACAGCAGTGGCAGTTACGGTTTTAGAGACAGAAGCGAGCTGAAAAATATCATCAACCTGCATTTCAGAAGTTTTATTAAGATCGCGGTAGCCAAAAGCCTTTTTATAAAGATGTCCTTTCTTGTATACCAGTACTGTTCCACAAAATCCGGGTTCAAAAAATTGCTCAAGACTGTCTGTGAATTGCTTACTAAAAGGCTTAAAAACTTGCGATGAAGTGAAAAAACTATCTTTAGAAACATTCTTGTGTTTTTTTGCTCGTCCGCTATTAGTACAGGAGACAGAATACAACAGGACGCTAAAAACAAGAATATATCGCAGGTTCACAGATAAAAAATAATGTCGTGAAATTACTAAAGTACATGGAATAAGCAAGAGCAGGAACAAAAAAAATCCCGGTATTTTTTACCGGGATTTTCAAATGATCAATTATTAATTATCTAACAGTGTAGAAATATTCTTTGTTATTGATGGTAGCCTTTGCCACCAGGTCGCATGCCTGATTATTATAAGGATCGTAATCTATCAAAATTGTTTTACCAGAACTAACATTAGTGAGGGTGATTTTACCTTTAACAAAAGTTCTTGCACAACCCATTTCAACTTTCTTAAGCAGAGGCACATCAATATTAACAGTAAAGTTTTCATTATTTCTGTTGATACCACTGGCACTACCTTCCACCTGGAACTGATCACCTAATAAACCCGGACCGTTATCCAGCAATTTGGTTATTTTTCTTGTACTTTGCCATGCTACAGTACCTTTATCATTGGTAGCTTTTGCATTAATGACATCAATTTTCAATTCAGTTTCAGACAGTCTGGTCAATTTGATTGTTCCGGTTAGTTTGGTGAGGTTAACACCATCACTTCCTCCGTAATAATTATCAGAATCGCTGGTAGAAATTGTTACTTCAGTGCTATCCATGAAGTATCTTTTGCTGATGCTTAAATGCACCACACCAGAGCGATAACGACCATCTTTACAAAGAGTACCTTTAGGAATACTGGTTTTCAAGGGACCGAAATCGATTGTACATTCGACACCATCTCCATCTGCAAAAGAACTGTCTGTAAAATTGACAATGGCACCACTTGGAAGAATGGTATTACCAGTTCTGGTTCTGGCATCATTGCTTGAAAAGTCGTCGGCAACATCAAATAAAGAGGTAAATTCGTTTTCGGCAGTAGAATTGTCTTCAGCAGAAACAATTGTTTCAACTGTAGCATTAGAGTCTTTACGGCATCCCACCATCATTAGTCCAGACGCTGAAGCCAGGAGTAATGCAAAAGTTAACTGTAGTTTTTTCATTTTTAATTAAGGTATTTGGTTGTATGTATAGACTACACAATTTACAAAGGTTGCATAGCCTTCGAAATATTTTCAATAATTATGCCACAAACCTTACGTATTTCAGGCTCTTCGATGATCAGAGGTGGAGCGAGGCGGATGCGGTTAGCGGCAAAAAGGAACCAATCTATCAGTAAACCATCTCTAACACAGCCGTCTATAACCTGACGGCAAAACGACTCATTGTCAAAATGCAGTGCTAACATTAGTCCTTTTCCTGAGATTTTTTTTATTTCGGGGTGGACCAGAAGCGATCTGAATAACGTTTCTTTTGCGGGAATGGTAGTTAAAATATCTGTTTCAGTCAGAATTTTCAATGCCTCTAAAGATGCCGCACATGAAACAGGGTGTCCACCAAATGTAGTGATATGACCGAGCACTGGTTTATCTGTAAGAAGAGACATTAAGTTTTTAGAAGCAATGAATGCTCCTAGTGGCATGCCACCACCGAAACCCTTAGCAAGTACTAGTATATCAGGTACCACGTCCAGAGCCTGAAAAGCAAACAGAGAGCCAGTGCGACCGTATGCAGTCTGGATTTCATCAAAAACCAGCAAAGCACCAGTTTCATCGCAACGTTTTCTAATAGCTTTCAAGTAGTCTATATCGCAGGGTTCGTATCCCTTTTCGCCCATAATGGGTTCAATAAATACAGCTGCTGTATCAGTTGTAATAAGCGTGTTTATTTCAGAAGTATCATTCTGATGAATGAAACTAATACCTGGAATTAATGGTCGGAAAGCATTACTAAAATACGCATCACTCATTAAACTGAGTGCACCTTGTGTACTGCCGTGATAGGCCAGATACTGAGAAACAAAGCGAGATCTACCTGTTGCTCTTTTAGCCAGCTTCATGGCACCTTCAATGGCTTCGCTACCACTATTTACAAAGTAGACAGACTGAAGATTTTCAGGTAGAAACTGATTGAGTAAATGAGCCAATTGCACTTGAGCAGACTGAATCATTTCGCCATACACCATAAGATGCATATGCTGATCTGCCTGATGTTTAACGGCATCAATAATCCGCTGATTAGAATGTCCTAGATTGCTCACCGAAATTCCGGAAATACAATCTATATAGGTAGTGTTGTCGCTATAAAGGAATACCCCTTTGGCATGGGTGATTTGCAGGGCAAGCGGACTATCGGAAGTCTGTGCCACATCATTAAAAAACCAATCACGCAGAGTATGCTTAGACATAGGGGCAAAGGTATAAAAAAAACCCCTTGCAATTACGCAAGGGGTTTTAGAGAGTTAATAGTAATCTAAATTAGATTATTTTACTTTGCTTGAAAGGTCAGCACCTGCTTTGAATTTCACAACTTTTTTAGCTGCGATTTTAATTTCTTTGCCAGTACGTGGGTTACGACCGGTTCTTGCAGCTCTTTTAGTAACTGAGAAAGTACCGAAACCTACAAGGATTAATTTGTCACCTTTTTTCAATGCACCTGTAGTAGCAGAGATAAAAGAGTTCAAAGCTGCTTGAGCTTGAGCTTTAGTTACTTTGGCATCGTTAGCCATTTTGCTGATTAGATCTGATTTGTTCATAATTTAAAATAATTAATAAATGTTAATGTTTTTAATGAATTCTTGAGGTCAAAAGTAAAGCAAGGATTAGTAAAATCAAGGGCTAGGGCTCAATTTTTCCTGAAAAATATTAACATACAATTCACATTTATCTCCTTTTATTTTTAAAATGCTTCATAATTCGCTGAATAACAGCGCTTAACGGAACAGAGTGCTGTTGGTTGTGATCGATGGAGATATCAGCTTTTGCGTATGTTTTACGCCTATTTTCATATAAAACACTAAGTTTTTCCATGATTTCTGCTTCAGTAAGGCCTAAAAACAAAGGCCTTCTGGTGCTATTCTGAGCAATTCTCTTCTTAATAATGCGCAAATCGGTATTTAACCAGATAACCATACCACTTGATTTCATCAATTCCATATTGCCATAGTGAAAAGGCGTACCCCCACCGCAAGAAATAATACAGTTATTATAGGTAAGTGTTTTTTTCAGCATTTCATGTTCAATCTCTCTGAAATATGGTTCCCCTTTTTCAGTGACAATATTCCTTATTGATGCCATTTCTTTTTTCTCAACCATTTCATCCAGATCAAAGAATTGCATTTTCAGACTTTGGGAGAGCAGTCTGCCAAAATGTGTTTTACCTGTTCCAGGCATTCCTATAATGTACACCTTGATTGTCATGATAGCTGAACACGTGGATCAAGAACAACATATAAAAGATCTACTATGATATTAACTACTATAAATATAGAAGCAATTAAAAGCACTGCACCCATCACTACAGGCAAATCGCTTTGCTGTAACGCATCAATGGTAACTTTCCCTAATCCTTTCCAGCTAAAAATATACTCGATAAAAAATGCTCCAGCGAGGAGACTTGCAAACCAGCCACTGGCAGCCGTAATTACAGGATTGAGTGCATTTCTAAGTGCGTGTTTCATGATTACCTGGAATTCACTCAGACCTTTTGCTCTGGCAGTTCTAATATAATCCTGCTGCATCACATCAATCAGATTACTTCTGGTTAATTGCATGATAATAGAGAATGGCCTGACACCTAGAGCCAGTCCTGGTAAAATAATATGTTTAATATTAATATACTGTTCGCCCGTTTCAAGATTAATAGAAAACAAACTACCTGTCATAGATAAACCAGTATAGGATTTAAGGACATAGGCAAACAACCAGGCGAATATCACTGCCAGAAAAAAAGAAGGCAAAGAGATTCCGAGCGTCGCAACAGACAAGCACAATCTATCCAGAAAACTCCCAGGCTTTAATGCAGACAGAATACCTGTTCCTATACCTAATATCAAAGCGATACCCATTGCCACCACAGAGAGGACCAGCGATCCAAGGAAAGCTTCGCCTAATATCTCAGAAACAGGCTTCTTGGAGAGGTAACTTTTTCTTAAATAAGGAAGTTTAAAATACAATCGCTTATTGTCTGAAACTTTCATATCAAATCCTGAGTATTCAGGATTATAGTCGCATACCGCAACAGGAGACAAATCGCGCAAATAGATGAGTAATTGCTGAGACTTAGATTTATCCAGACCCATTTCAGCGCGCATAGCAGCTTTAGTAGCCTCGTCTGCACGCTGCCCCGCAGTAATTTCGTCGGCAGAAGGAAACAGAATGAATAAAGAAAATATCAGTAAGATTACTCCAAGGAGTACAGCAAAAGCTGACAATATCTTTCTGATAACAAATTTCATTTTATTTTTTCATCATTTTCTGAATCTTATCAGCAGAAGGAACAGAACGGCAACTCCATTTATCGATGATGGTTCCATTATGCCAAAGCATAATTCCAGGATTTGATCTGACAATTGTTTTCAGTAAAGTCTCGTCGGCGCTTCCGAATCTGAAAGGCAATTGCTGTTCGCTGGCAAACATATCTGCCTCTTCTAAAGAAGAAGAAGTTACCGCATAAACTCCTACCCCCATTGCTTTCGCTTTGGCAGCCAGTTCTTTTATTTTGGCCCATGAGCTGCTATGAGATTTTTCGAGGTGTGCACTGACGATTAGAATGTGATATCCTTTACTATTCAGCAAAGTATCTTTCAGATTGATATCCATTTCATCGCGAGGGGTAAAATCAAATTCATGAATAGGCGACTTCCAGGCAGGAGCAACCAGTCTGTCTAAACGAGTGACATATTTCCATGTGGTATCAGCAGGCATTTTAGGGAACACCAGAGAATCGTATTGATTGCCTTTCTGATAGACCAGCACATTCACGAAAGAGTCAACTGTTCTGGCACCTTTTGGAGCAGTCATCATTTCTCTGATATTATTACCCGCTTTGTAAGGCAGGAAATCCCATGCTGGCAGGAACATATTGCAATAGATCGCAAAAACAGACGATGCTAAAGTCACCACTATCACAGCATTTATACTGAACAAAGAAGAGAACAGCGGTTTAATCTGATGTCTTCTGAAGAAGATAATGAGAATAAAGAAGAGCAGTACAAGATCCTTTAAAAATGAATGCCAAGGTTTAAGTTTGATAAAATCACCGAAGCAACCGCAATCTGTTACTTTGTTGTAATAGGCACTGTACCATGTCAGGAAAGTAAAGAAGACTATCATGGCAAGAATTAACCATGTCATAATCTTTGGCTGCCAGCCTATCAGAATTGCGAATCCGAAGATAACTTCAAGGATACACATTATTATAGAGAAAGAAAGAGAATAAGGTTTTAATCCTCTGAAGAAGCCCACCCACATACTTTCAGGTTTAGCAAAAGCAGAAACATTAATTTGTTCTTCCACTTCATGTTTTGAATCTGCATTAATAGTAATAGAGCGGTCCATCACCGTTTTGGTACTGGCACCGGATACGGTAACTTTTAGCTGAATTTTAGGAAGGACGATTGTATCTTCAAGTGTATAGAAGTATGAAAACATCTCTTCACCGTTTTTAACAACATAGACATTACTTCCGAAACTGGAATCCACTTCATCCTCGAAAAGTATTTTACCAGGTTCAGCCTGATTAAGCTGCATATTGATAAAACTATCACCTGGGGCGAGCGTAAAGCTATATTTGTCATTCACATCAAAATTATCTTTCACTTCGATGGTAACTGTATCCTGAGCCACCTGAAAACTGGAAGCGAATACATCAAAATATTCATTCAGTTTAATTCCGGTACCTTTAGGATCATTACTTTTGATAATGCCTGAGAAGATAAATAGCAATCCAACTAGAATTCTGGAGAAAGTGGTTAAAAATTTCATGTTTTATTGGTTGTTGAGCGTAATTAATGCAAAAATTGAGTAGTTCATCATGTCGCGATAATTGGCATCTATCCCTTCACTAACGATGGTATGACCGGCATTATCCTCGATTTGTTTCGTACGGTTGAGTTTCATCAGGATAAGATCAGTGAAGCTACTGATTCGCATTTCGCGCCAGGCCTCCCCGTAATCGTGATTTTTCTTCAGCATCAGTTCTCTTGTTTCTTCGAGTTCCCTGTCATAAAATGACATAATCTCGGTAGCTGAAAATTCACGGGTATCTTCCCAGAATTTCAGTTGAATCAGACCAATGATGCAATAGTTATAGATTCCGATAAATTCGTCTTCAATACTTTCGCCGACTTTGGTAATCCCCTTTTCTTCAATACTACGAATACGAAGCGCTTTGATTAAAATCTGATCAGTGATACTTTTAGGACGCAGAATTCGCCAGGCTGCACCATAATCTCTGTTTTTATTTTCAAAGAGTTGGCGGCATTTTCCGATTTCTGTATTGTATTGTTGAAGGGTTGTATTCACTATATGTTGATTCTGATTACCTTTGCAAATATATCTAATGTTGGCAGATTTCAAATCTTATTCAGTAAAATTAGGCGATTCGACCACTATCATTGAAAAACCAATGATCATGGGCATTCTCAATACCACATCAGATTCTTTCTTTGATGGTGGCAAATATCATACCATTGAAACAGCTTTAAGAAGATGTGAACAAATGCTGACAGAAGGGGCCGACATCATCGATATAGGCGGTCAGAGTACCCGTCCTGGTGCTCAGCTGACAGATACAGAATTAGAGTTAGAGAAAACTATCCCGGTAATAGAGGCCATCATAAAAAGATTTCCGGAAACCACTATCAGCATAGACACTTTCAGAGCCAGAGTAGCCGGAGCGGCAGTAGAAGCAGGTGCAAAAATCATTAATGATGTAAGTGCTGGTGAAGACGATCCGGCAATGATTGAACTGGTTGCCAGATACCAGGTACCATTTATTGCGATGCATAAAAAAGGGAAGCCACAAAACATGCAAAACAATCCGCAATATGATGATGTCGTTAAGGAGCTACTCTCCTATTTTGAACAAAAAATAGCTCAACTTGAAAAAGCAGGAATCAAGGATATTATTCTGGATCCCGGATTTGGTTTCGGAAAAACGCTGGAGCACAATTACGGTATTATGAAGCATCTCGGCGACTTTCATCAATTTAACAAACCCTTACTGGTTGGCATATCCAGAAAAACCATGATATGGAAACTATTGAAGACCAATCCAGAAGGTGCATTAAACGGCACAACGGCATTGAATACAATTGCTCTGATGGCAGGTGCTCATATTATTAGAGTACACGATGTTAAAGAGGCAGCAGAATGTAGAAGTATTGTAGAAGCACTGAGAGGATAGCAGGGCGCTACTTTATAGATTTGAATCCGAATTGCCAGTTGAGGTAGACCATCATTGCGAAACTATAATCTGAATAACTGGACATATTCTTGAGATCCTTAGTGTACTGAGCTCCCAAACCCCAGTACAATGCATTAAAAACAGATTTATCGGGATGGTGGTAAAATTTACCATTCTGAAATCCGCAATTTACTGAAATCCCTTTTATAGAATAAGGAGGCATCCACCAATTAGTAAGGAGGAAACTATAATAAGAAAACTCGACGTGGGGCGACCAGAATTTATTGCGTTTAATCAGAAAGCGGTAATCTGCCTCCACAACATAATGCTGTACATTTTCGGCTTGTCTGAGCGTTGAATATTCAGGGCGTCTGTAATTAAGTTTAGCAAAAGAACTGTAGTTAAAACACAATTGTAAATAGTTATTTTTAGGCTTGTTGTTCAGATCAGTTGTTCGGAAACCAATTTGAATATTCGGATTCAACAAAGCATCCTGTACTGGCCTGGTACAAACGTAAAGACTGGTTTTAAAATTGATTGTACTGTCGCCTGTGGCAGCCATCAGACCGATAGAAGCGAAAGCAAAAAAGGCAAAAACCAAACCCTTTAACATCTATCAAAAATACTATTTTTAAATCAATTTACGCACTTAATTACAAAAAAGTCAACACACTGCAATTAACAATTATTTATCGAATACCAGGGGCATTTGCTTTAATTTTTAGTTTGTTAGATGAATCAAGTTTGTATATTTGCAAAAACCATATGCAAGAATTAATCAATTATTTCACGCATTTAAGTCCGGTAATGCAAGCCTTGCTTGCAACAACATTTACCTGGCTATTGACAGCACTTGGCGCCAGTCTGGTACTTGTATTTAAAGACATGGGGCGCAGGTGGTTGGATTTTTTATTAGGCTTTACCGGTGGCGTGATGGTAGCTGCCAGTTTCTGGAGTTTATTAACGCCTGCCATAGAGATGTCGGAAGAATCTTATGGCAAAGCACTGGCATGGATACCTGCGGCAGTAGGTTTTATAGCAGGAGCTGGCTTTATATATCTGATTGATAAAATTATTCCGCATTTACATCTGAATGCAAACATTTCTGAAAAAGAAGGTTTAAAAACCACCTGGGACCGCACGATACTATTGGTATTGGCCATTACTCTACACAATATTCCGGAAGGATTAGCGATAGGCGTTTCATTTGGAGCAGTAGCTATGGGCGATCCGCATTTCAGTATGGCAGCAGCAGTGGCATTAACAATTGGCATTGGCATACAGAATTTCCCTGAAGGTATTGCAGTTGCGATGCCATTAAGAAGACAGGGTGTTAGTCCGTTTAAGAGCTTCTGGTGGGGACAGTTAAGTGCGATTGTAGAACCAGTTGCGGGCGTTATAGGAGCCGTAGCAGTGATGTATGCACAGCCAATATTACCTTATGCACTGGCATTTGCAGCAGGTGCCATGTTATATGTAGTTGTTGAGGAAGTAATTCCTGAGACACAGAGAGACAAGTTTGCCGACTTTGCAACGATGGGATTTGTTGTCGGTTTTGTTACAATGATGGCCCTTGATGTAGGATTAGGATAGAGATACCACCTGATCCTTGAATTGTATACCATATTGACTAAGTTCGTCTAATATCGGCGAGTAAATTTCATTCTTTACAGGTGTTAAAACACCTTTTGATTGTATAGAATTTTCGAGAATCAGTTTGCAGGAAAT